>JBOHKF010000274.1:0-7795 GCA_050729015.1 Rhizomicrobium sp.
TTCTCGTCTCTGTGCCCGCTCCCGACGTCGCCCATTCGCTTGCGGGATTCCTGGAACCGTTCGGCAACCGGCTTGCGATAGCGGCAAGCGCGGCCGAAGCCGCGGCACGAGCCAGCCACGAAGATTACGACGCCCTGATCACCGGGGCGGAGGAAGCCGATCTGCTCGCCGCCGCACCCGGCGTCCGCGCCCCTATCATAGCCGTGCTGCTGAGGGGCGACCGCGCGCCCGCCGCTACCGACTGTCTGCTGCGCTGGCCGGTAACGGCGGACACCCTGTTCAGGGCAATCGAGTGGGTGTGCGCAGCGCCCCACGCCCCGGATGGCTTGGTCGAGCTTCCGGCCGCTATCGACGCCCAGGCATTCTCGGCGCTGGAAAAATCGCTGGGCGTGAAAACGCTTGTCGAAATCCTGCATTGTTATGTGGCGACCGCGGAACAATTGGCCGCTGCTCTCGCGCAAGTCTGTGAGCAAGGAAATTGGGACGAAGCTCAGCGCCTGGCGCACGATATCGTGGGGGCGGCAGGGGCCTTGGGTCTTTCGGCGGTCATGGAAGCCGCCCGCCATTTTGCACAACTGAGCCGCGACGGGAGCGATGCCGCCAAGCTGCGCGAGGCCGCAAATTGCGTGGCGGGCGAGCATCGCCGCGCACAAAAGGCGCTGGTCGATCTCTATCCCCAACTGGTGACGACCGCCTGACGATCACGTGGCGATCGCCCGGCGCATTTGTTCGTTGGCCGCGCCCCCCACTATGATGAGGGATGCCACCAGAGACGGTGCTTTCCGACCTCATCGCCCTCGTCCCCGCACCGCCCGGCGCGGCGGTCTCGAATGAACAAGGCGTTTGCCGCCGCGTGGACCTTCCGGAAGCGCGGCAAATTTTTCGTTCCGGCAAGGTCCTTCTCGCCCATGCGCCTTTCGTGGCGGGCCGGCTCAAGACGCATGGCGAGTGCCCGCCGTTCGACCTGTTGGAGTTGTTTGTCTTCCTGCATCCCGGCCAGCCTTTGATTCCGAGCCCGTTGGGCCTGGCACGCGCGCTTGGCTTGGACCTACCTGCCTCTCCCGAGGCCTCGGCTCGAATCCTGTTCCCGGCGGGCCGCCAATTGCTTGCGGAAGCCAGAACTCTGCCGCCGGAAATGAAGGCACAATTGGCGCCTCTTGTTTCCACCATGTCCCGTTCGGGTTGGCCGTGGGGCCCCTTCATGCAGCAGGCGTTCGGCCCGGCAACGCCTGGAACCCCGATTGCGGGTATGGAGAGCTGGCGCGGCCTTACGCCGTGGGAAGACGAAGCACCCACGGGCACGCCAGGCTCGGCGCCCGTTTCGCCCGAAGAAGCGCGTCGGCGGCTGTTTTCGGCAGTCGAAACGCCACGTCCCGAACAGCCGGCATTTAGCGACGCCGCCACCTACGCTTTCGGACCGCGCCAGGAGAAGGGATCGCCACGAATAGCCCTGGTGGAAGCCGGGACCGGGACCGGCAAGACATTGGCCTACCTCGCTCCCGCCAGCATCTGGGCGGAAAAGAACGGGCCTGGACTTTGGATCTCGACCTATACCCGCAATCTGCAGCGACAGATCGAGCAGGAGATCGCCCGGTACTATCCCGATCCTCAGGAACGCAAGGAAAGGGCCGTTATCCGCAAAGGGCGGGAAAACTATCTCTGCCTGCTCAATTTCGAAGAGGCTGCCAGGCGCACCGCCCTGGGCGGGGGAAGCCGCGCCATCGCCTTGGGGCTGATTGCGCGCTGGATCGCCTCGCCCACCGACGGCGACATCTCGGGCGCGGGCTTTCCCGCCTTCCTCGCCGCCTTGCTTCCCTTGGGCGAAATCACCGACCGGCGGGGAGAATGCATCTATGCCGCCTGCCCCCATTATCGCGTCTGTTTCATCGAGCGGGCCATCCGCCGTGCCCGCCGTGCGCCCATCGTGATCGCAAATCACGCCCTGGTGATCGCGCTGGCGGCCGGTGACAGCTTTTCCGATCAAACCGGCGACGCCCCTGACGGAAAAAGGCTGCGCTATGTATTCGACGAAGGCCATCACCTCTTCGACGCCGCCGATTCCGGTTTTGCCGCGCGCCTGTCGGGACGCGAAATGGCCGAGCTGCGGCGCTGGATCAGGGGCCCGGAAGGCCGCGCGCGCACCCGGATGCGAGGGCTCGAGGAGCGGCTCAAGGATCTGGTCGCCCGCGATGAAGAAGCGCTGGCCGCAATCGAAGAGGCCGTGAACGCCGCCGGCGGACTGGCGGGCGAGGGGTGGATGGCGCGCGCCACAGGAGCGGCGGCGCGCGGAGCGGGCGAAATCTTTCTTGCCCAACTCTATCTGCACGTCCGCGGCCGAAGCGATGACCGCGATTCCTTCTACACGCTGGAGGCGGAGCCCTACCCCCTGAACGACGATTTGGCTGAGGCCGTGCGCGATCTTCGCCGGGTACTGGGGCGGATCGCCGACCCCTTGACCCGGCTCGCCAAGTTGATGCGCCGAGCCATGGACGAAAAGAACGCGATGCTCGAACCTTCCACGCGCGGGCGGCTGGAAGCCGCCGCCCGCGGTCTCGAGCGGCGGGCGCGCACCATCCTGCCCCAATGGACGGAGATGCTGGACAATCTCGAATCCGGGGAAGTGAACGAAGAATTCGCTGACTGGTTCGAGATCAGCCGCGAGGAAGGTAAAGATGCCGATATCGCCTTCGAGCGCCGCTGGGTGGATCCCACCATGCCGTTCGCGGCAGAGATATTGGAGCCGGCGCACGGCGCCTTGATCACTTCGGCGACCTTGCGCGATGGCGGCGTGACCGAGGAGGACTGGCTCAGCGCCGAAGTGAGGACCGGCGTGCTGCATCTGCCTGGCCCGGCAAGGCGCACAAGCTTCGGATCGCCCTTCCGCTATCAGGACCAGGCGCGAGTCTTCGTCGTCGGCGATGTCGCGCGCCGCGATGCTCAGCACCTGGCCTCGGCGATGCGGGATTTGTTCAAGGCTTCCGGCGGCGGGGCGCTGGGCCTTTTCACGTCGGTAAGGAGCCTCAAGGAGACATGGGCCCGCATCGCCGGGCCTTTGGCGGATTGCGGGCTTGCTCTTTATGCCCAGCATGTGGACCGGCTCGACACCGGGGCGCTGGTGGATCTTTTCCGCGCCGAGGAAAATGCCTGCCTCCTGGGAACCGATGCGTTGCGCGATGGCGTGGATGTGCCCGGCCGTTCGCTGAGACTGGTGGTGTTCGATAAAGTGCCCTGGCCCAAGCCCACCATTCTGCACAAGGCGCGCCGCGCCCGCTTCGGACGCTCCTATGACGATCTTCTGACCCGACTTCGGCTTAAGCAGGCATTTGGCCGGTTGGTGCGCGGACCTGAGGACCGCGGCTGCTTCGTTATCCTGGAAGGTGCGACGCCGTCACGCCTGCTCGGCGCCTTCCCGCAAGCCACGCCCGTCAAACGCTGCGGTCTGAAGGAAGCAATCGGCGACATTCGCGATTTTCTGGGGCAGCAGACGCCGCTGCCGCCGCCATAATGACGTGGTCCAGTAACCTGCGGTCATGCAAGAAAGCCGACCCGGACGTGCGCCGCAACTTTGGGTTCCCGCTGCCGCGCCAAGATTTGAAACATTCAAAACATTGCCGCTGGAACCGCTTGTTGCCGAAAGTCCACACAGCATTGCCAAAAACGCAATGCTGGCCCGCTACCCCGTTGCGCCGCGCCTGCCATCTTGCACAGTAGCGCCACTCGCGGATGGACGGTTCTGGGGAGCCCCCGCGAGACATTGGCCCCGATACCTCGGGGGGAAATCGGGGCAAGGGTCCGACTTGAAGGGGGCAGAGTGAGGCGGCTACGGCGCTTGGATGCAGCCGGCCGCCTCACGGTTTTTCGTGTTTTCGCCAAATATCCGCGGCAAGAAACGGCGCGTAATAAAGACCCAGGAACAGCAGCGCGATAGGCACCAGTTCACCGATGTACCACGGCCACGGCGAAAGCCAGGTGAGGAGGCTCACATTGCTGGTCTTTTCCCGCAGGAAGCCGTAATTCGCACCAAGCGCGTAATCGGCCGATCCTGCTGCCGCGACATAGACAAGAGTAGCGGCCACCACACGCGGCAGCGAGCCCGCAACGGGCCGCAATCCCGTTCCCCAGGTCAGATAGAGCAACGCCGCGATCACGCCCGCATGGTTGAGCATGAACAGGAAGAAGCGCGCGTCGGGAAAACCAAAGGCGAGATCGGGCGTAATAAGTGCCTGCAAGGTGCCGGCCAGCCCCCAAAAATAGCCAAGCTCATAGCTCGGCAAATTGGGCCTGATCAGCGCCACGATCAACGCGCCTTGTGCCCAGTCGCACAGGCTGAGCGGCAGGCCGTTTGCCCAATCGAGCCAGCCACGGCTCAGAAACAGCCCGTAAAAGCCCAGCCACTCGGACAAAAGCAGCGCCGCCAGAAACAGGCGTGCCCAGCGGTCGCGGCGAGGTGCTTGTCGCGTGACGGAAGCGAGGGCGGCGGGAACCACGAAGGCCAGCGCGAGAGCGATCAGATGCGCCGGTCCGAAAAGGTGAAAGGCTGGTCCCACCGCTACTGCGGCACATGCATCGTCATCAGCACCAGGGCCGGGGCCTCGACCGCGATCACTTGGTGGGGCGTTCCGTGCGGAACAATGAGGACGTCGCCCTTGCTCAAGACCTGGTCCCTGCCGCCACTGATCGAAGCGGCCGACTGGTTGGTGGGGTTGGTCCTTTTGGGATTGACCAACTGGCCGCCCAGGCGGATGGTCCCGCCTCCTTCGAGCACCACCATCAATTCATCTTCGGTATCGTGCACTGCGGCGGCTGCGGCGGCGGGGCGGTATTCGAGATTGGCGCGATAGGGCGCAAGCACAAGAATCGGCTCAACGGTGATGGGCGCATCGCCCTTTCGGTCGGCCTTGGCTTTGGCGATCAACTGCTGGATCTCGGCCTCTGAGGTGAAGGTCCTGGGCCCGGGCTGAGTTGGCTGGGCGACGGCAGGCGCGGTCAAGAAAAGCGCAAACCCCAGCGATATAAGAGACATAAGAGAAATGCGCATTTAAGAGTCCTTCCATGAATTTAGCCCCGCAAAACCTCACAAGGCGGCTTAGGCTATATGCAAGCTCAGCAGCCCGGCAAGGATCGTGCTCGACACCGCAACTCCCAGCCCGATCAGGTGCGTGGAAGAGCCCCGTGATGTTGCCGAAGCCGGTGAGCAGCGACGGCGCGGCAAAGCTCAAATGCGCCAGAAAGCGCGCCGGGCTGTTGGCGGGCTGTTGGCGGGCTGTGACCGGGCCAGCGCCTGGACACAAAGCCGTGGCCAGCACCGCCAAGACCAGCGCCAAAATGGCGAGCACGGTGAGCGCTATCACCGGCGGACCGGGAGGCACCGCCACATGGGCTCTTCGCAGGAGGAATGAAATGCCGAGCAGCAAAAACGGATAGACCAGCGCGCCGATTGCCGGGAGCAGAAAGACAATTCGGATCGGGGGGCGTCTCGGCCCGGTCGTCAACCGGGAGCGTGCTCATCGCCAAGCTCTGTGAGGCGTATCGCGGCGGAGCTTTGAGAAATCCCAGGATTTAAAGTGCGAGGCGGCTTTCCGAGGCCGATTTGCGACAAAACAAATACTTGGACTGGATGACCAATTCCATGAAATGCAGATCCAAGGTGGCGCAGAGCGTGTCTGCAAGGAAGCAGCCACGGCGGCGCAGATGAATTCTATGCGCTGCGTCGTAGCATGGCTTGTCGCAAAGTGTCTTGTGTGCCCACTTCGGGTATATTTTACACATATAAGATGGGTTTTATTGACTTCCTTGCCGCCGGGAAGGAAGCTTCGCCCGCGCTTTATCACGAATCATCCGGGATCAGATGGAGGGCAAGTCCTCCGGTCCCTTTGCGCAACCAAAAATTGGGGAGACTAACCTTGGAAACGGAAAGACAAATGGGACACGACCGCAGGTCGTTTTTGAAAAATGCGGGTTTGGGCGGCGGCGTACTTGCGCTCGGCCCCTTGGCGGCATCGCTCGCTTCGAGCGCGGCCGTGGCCGCGCCTGAAGGAAAGCGCGGCAAATATGATTTCGACAACAATGCCAACCGCATCGGCCATGATAGCGTCAAATGGGATGGTGCACTGAGGACGGAGAAAATCGATCATCTCGTCGCCGGCATGGGCATCGCCGACCAGGACTTCAAAGTCGCGCCCGCGATCAGCGCGGCCCTGCGCAAAGCGACCCAGTACGACAATTGGGGCTATATCGACATGGCCCAGCCCGATCGCAAAGCCTGGCTCCAGAGCATCGTGGACTGGAACCGCAAGCGCTATGGCATCACTGCCATGAACCTGGACAATATGGGCATCCTCACGGGCGTGCATCCCGGCCTTCTCGCCACCTTGCGCGCCTATACTAAGCCCGGCGACAAGGTGCTGCTGGCGACGCCGATCTATAACGGCTTCTATGGCGACATTCGCGGCAGCCAGACAGTTGCCAATGAAAGCCTGATGCGCTGGGTCAACGGCCGTTACGAGATCGATTGGGCGGATCTGGAAGCCAAGGCGGCCATTCCGGGCACCAAGGTCTCGATCTTCTGCAATCCGCAGAACCCGGTCGGGCGAAACTGGAGCCGGGAGGAAGTCACTCGCTATGCCGAGATCTGTCACCGGCACAATCTGCTGATGATGTCCGACGAAATCCACTGCGACTTCATGTCCAAGGGTCAGAAGTATGTGCCGGTCAGCACGCTGGAAAACAAGGACCTGGTCAACAACTCGATCACCTACAAGTCTGTGAGCAAGTCCTTCTCGCTGGCAGGCCAGAAATGCGCCTGGTTCTTCACCACCAATCCGGAGGTGTTCAAGCGGACCGCATTCCAGAACCATGCCGACCTCAACACCCTAGGCATGGTCGCGGCGGAAGCGGCCTATGCCGGCGGCGAGGCTTGGCTGGATGAGTGCGTCGCCTATATCAGCGACAATCACGATTACGCCAATCACTACATCAAGGCCAACATCCCCATGATCAAGGTGGGCAACGCCCCGGAAGGCACCTACCTGCAATGGCTGGACATCACTGCCATTGCCGACAAGATCGGCGCGAAGAAGATGGCCGATGACGCCAACCAGCAAGCGCATGACGCCGCCATGAAGATGGGGACGGATTATTCCGGCCGTCAGTCCATGGTCGCCCGTCGTGAAGTGACGCCGGAGGACATCGTCGGGCATTGGATGGCAGACAACGCCTATGTCCAGATCAACGCGGGCTCGAGCTATGGCCTTGGCGGGCAGAACCACATGCGCATGAATGTCGCCACCTCGCGCCGGACGTTGAAAGCCGCGCTCGACAGCATGGCGGGTGCGCTTAAGAAGCTGTCGGCCTGATAAATAAGCGTGGGCTCCATCGGGCCCTCGACACACCTCTCGCCGGCCCGGGTAATCGCTCGGGCCGGCTTTTTTCTTGGGTATTCTGGCTTATTTTCCTTGCGCGCGCGGAAACATTAATTCCTGAAATATTTGTTATGTTGCGCAACCTATTCACGTCATTTGGCTTTCTGCGCCCTTGGCTTTCGGTCGCCGGCGTTGACGAGTTGGCGCCGGGGACGGAAACTCACCTTCGCATCGTCTCATCAGACCAATCCGACTACGCCTGAGGGTGTCTTCCTTCCGGTGAGCGGCCGGCAATCATGGAGGTACCCTTGGAACAGAACGGGAATAATGGCTTCGACCGCAGGTTGTTTCTGCGCAATGCCGGCTTGGGCGGCGGCGTCTTTGCGCTTGGACCCTTGGCGGCAAGCCTTGCCGCCACCGGCGAGGCCCAGGCC
>JBOHKF010000275.1:0-8291 GCA_050729015.1 Rhizomicrobium sp.
CCAGATACAAGGCAGGCGTGGCCGTGGCCGAAAGCGAGATGCTTTCATTGGCGCCCGGCGTGATCTGGATGCCGTAGGTCGCGCCTTTGTCACTGGTGCCGGTGCCGCCGGTCTGCGTCTTCTGGAACCGGGTGGAAAAGCCATCCGCCGAGAGTTGGGAATTAACGTAGCCGATGATGTTGCCGAGGGTGAGAGGTCCCGACACCTGGGACAGGTTTATGGCGACATTGGTGGTGGTGCCGCCCTTGGTCACGGCGATCGTAAAACTGTCCGAAGTGGAAAGACCGGGCACCGGATTGTTGAGGTTGGAATTGGCAACGAGCTGCTGGGTTTCATAGCTGCTGTTGCCGAGCGGTACCGCCGCCGTCGAGGTGACGCTGGACGCAGGGGTGGTCGCTTGCAAAGTGTAATTGTTGAAGTTGGTCGTGGAGAGAAAGCTCTGGACCTGTGCAAGTCCGGTCTGGAACCGCGTGTTGAGCCCCACGAGCTGGCCTGAGGTTTCGGTGGGGCTTTGCGCAAGCTGGGCCAGATAGGACAGAGAATTCATCGCGCCATAGAGCGAGAACAGATTCTGGTTGTCCTGCTCCAGTTTGGTGTTGCTGGTGGCCCCGGCCGAGAGCGGCACATTGGTGGTGTTGACGAACTTGGTCGTGGAAAGGACTTTTGCCGTCTCGGCATTGCTCTGGACCAAGGGACTGTTCCAGGGCGGATTGTCGTTGGCGGTGGCGCGGTTGTCAGGCGTTGCGGGCGGAATCGCAGCCGCGGCCGGAAGCTGCGCGAGCTGGGCCTGATAATAGCTCGCCAACAGCCCATCCAGGCCCGAGATTCCGCCAAGAGACATGGAGGCAATCTGCCATTTGCCGGTTTAATACCGGGCTAATGCGCACGCTCCTTGCGCGGGACAGGCTTAACGCCCTCTTAACAGAAGCAAGGCGAGGCTCATGGAATGCACGCCTATGCGCAAGGCCTTCGCCTGTCACGGGCTGGACGGCATCTTGAAGCAATCGCCTGTTTCGAAGAGGCGCTTCTGTTGAAGCCCGACGACCCGGCCACGCTGTTTGCGCTGGGGAACACCGCCCAGGCGCTGGGTCTCAACCGGCCGGCAGCGGAATTTTTTGGCCGCGTCCTGGCGCAAGAGCCGGGGCGGATCGAAGCTCTGGTGAATCTTGCCAATCTCTTGCGCCTTGAGGGCCGCTTCGACGCCGCCCGCGCCCTTCTGGAGCCCTGGGTCGCGCGGCATCCTGACAATCCCGACCTGCTTTTGACCTTGGGCTCGACGTGGCGGGAATCGGGCGATTACGAGCGAGCCGAACAGTGTTATCGCGCCGCGCTGGGGGTCTGCCCCGGATTTGCCGCCGCTCTCTCCAATCTCGCCGATCTGCTGGCCGATGATGGGGATTTCGGCACTGCCCGAACACTGTACGACCGGGCCCTCAAGGCGAGCGGGGGCGACCCGCAGATCCGCCTTAATCGCGCCATTCTCCATTTCCTCGCCGGCAATCTGAAGGATGGCTGGCGCGATTACGCCGCCCGCGCCCTGGTCCGGGGAAAGGTGCCAATCTGCGACCTGAAGCTTCCCGAATGGCGGGGTGAGCCCCTCAAACCCCAGGCCCGCCTTCTGGTTCGGGCCGAGCAGGGTATAGGCGACCAGTTGATGTTCATGAGCGTCCTGCCGGACCTGCTCGCCCAAGGTCAGGTCATCCTCGAATGCGACCCCCGCCTGGTGGGGTTGGCGGCGCGCTCTTTCCCTTCCGCATTGGTGAGACCGCAATCGCTCTCGAGCATCAAGGGCGCCGTCCACGCCGAGTATGGGTGGCTCAAATCCATGGGCGGAGCGACGAATGTCTGCCTGGTGGGCTCCCTGCCCCGCTGGTTGAGAAGGAATCTCGACGCCTTTCCCAAAGACCATGTCTTTCTCAAGTCCGAGCCCGCGGAACGGGCGCGGTGGGAAACGGTCTTTGCCGGTCAAGGCCCGCGGCCGCGCATCGGCCTTTGCTGGCGGAGCGGAAAGTCCGGTGGCCACCGCTCGGCGCAATATGCGCCCTTAAGCGCGTGGGGAGAATTTCTGCGCACCCTCGATGGCACTCTGGTCTGTTGCCAATATGGCGCGAGCGAGGAGGAGATTGCGCATCTGGAAGCCTTGAGCGGACGGCGGATTTTGGTGCCGGCCGGACTGGACCAGAAGCAGGAACTGGATCGGACCGCCGCGATGCTGGCGGCTTTGGATGTGCTGGCGAGCGCGCCCACCGCGGTTGCCTGGCTCGGCGCCGGACTGGGCATTCCCACCCTCAAGCTTCTCCATGACAAGAGCTGGACCACCTTCGGTCAGGCTTACGAACCATTTGCGCCTTCCTGTCGCTGCGTAATGCCGGGGACGAGAGGCGACTGGAATGATGTCTTTGCCCGGGCGCGAGCGATCATCGCCCAGCTGTGATCGGCCGGTTTTAGCCGCATAAGCGCGGCTCGTGAAAAGAGACGGGCGACGCCCCCCGGCATCGCCCGTCTTCCCAGACCCACCAATTTATAGCCCCACGCCCCGGGGCGACGGTCCGCCAACTTGGGCGGGCCGTTCATTGTGAAACCAAGGAATGGGCGGATGCGATCGCTCGCGTCCGCCACTCCTTGAGGCGTTTACGAACCCTGGAACAGAGACAGGATGCTCTGCGGCGCCTGATTGGCGATCGACAAGGCCTGGATGCCCAGTTGCTGCCTGACCTGCAGGGCCTGCAACGACGCGCTTTCCTGCGCCATGTTGGCGTCCACCAAATTGCCGATGCCGGTCGTCAGCGTATCGGACAGATTCTGGGAAAAGGTGGCCTGGATCGAGAATTTCGCCGCCCCGGCCGACAATTTGGCCAAGGCCGCGTCAACATTGGTGAGCGAAGACTGGATGGTGGCGACCAGAGCGGACGCCTTGCTCTGGGTCGAGATCGCGGCCGTGGACTTGAGGGTAACGATCGAGCCCGACAGCTTCATGTTCTCCGCCGCGACGGTAATGCGGCGGCTACCGTCGGCAGACGCCAGCGCCGTGATCTGGTTGGTCGCGCCATTGACCATATTGAAGCCATTGAAGGTGGCGTTGGTCACGATCGTGGTGATCTGGCCCAAGAGAGCCGAGAAGCTGGAGTTCAGCGCCTGGCGGCTCGCGGTATCGAGCGAAGAGTCGGACGCCGAAAGCGCCTGTTGCTTCATCTGAATCAGCAGATCCGAAATGGACTGGCCGGCGGAAAGGGCGACGTCGATCGACGACGTGCCGTTGTTGATCGAGTTGATCACCGCCGAGTAGCCCGCGACCTGGGCGCGCTCGTTCTGGGCGATGGCGAAGATGGCGCCGTTATCGCGGGCATCGGACACGACCAGGCCGCTGTTGATGGCGGATTGGGTCTGAGCCAACTGGCCCTGGGTGAGATTGAGGTATTGCAACGCCGTCATGGCGGCATTGTTGGTGTTGACACTAAAGGACATAAGTCCCTCCGTTCTGGGTGTTGCGTGCACATGCACTCGGGCGTTTTGCCCGAAAGCCTACATGGCAAGCCTCATGCCGGAGGCGATTCAGAGTCCCTTAAACATCGAATTCGCCCGCGCGAGGAAAAAAGCAGCCGGCGGTTTTTGCCGGTTGCGCCATGGCGGGCGGCAAAAATTGCCTGGCTCGGGAATTTTTTGCCCGGTGCGCCGGCAAATAATTCCATTTGTCGGAAATGACGCGAGAATTTTTCTGAAAATCGAAGTGACGATTGCCAAAAAAAGCGGCGCCGGCGGCGCCGCTCTTCCGGGCGGGGTTCTGGCGGGTTAGCCGTTCTGGAACAGGGCCAGGATGGTCTGGGGTTGCTGATTGGCGATCGCCAGGGCCTGAATGCCCAGTTGCTGCTTGACTTGCAGCGACTGCAATTGCGCGCTCTCCGCGGCCATGTTGGCATCCACAAGATTGCCGATGCCCGTCGTCAGCGTGTCGGACAGGTTCTGGGTGAACGTCGCCTGGATCGAGAATTTCGCGGAGCCGGCCGACAATTTGGCGAGAGCGGAGTCCACATTGGTGAGCGAGCTCTGGATCGTGGCGACCAGGGCCGAAGCTCGGCTCTGGGTCGAGATCGAGGAGGTGGTCTTGATAGTCACGATGCTGCCGCTCAGGCTCAAATTTTCCGCCATGGTCGTGACATGACGCGAACCGTCGGAGGACGCCAGCGCCATGATCTTCTGGGTCGAGCCGTTGATCAGATTGAAGCCATTGAATACCGCATTCGTCACGATCGTGGTGATCTGACCCAGGAGCGCCGTGAAATTCGCATTGAGGGCCTGGCGGCTTGCGGTGTCGAGAGAGCTATCGGCGGCGGAAAGCGCCTGCTGCTTCATCTGGATCAGGAGATCGGAGATGGACTGGCCGGCGGACATCGCCACGTCGATGGCCGAGGAGCCGTTGTTGAGACTGTTGATGACGGACTGATAGCCGGCAACCGCCCCGCGCTCATTCTGGGCGATGGCGTAGATCGCGCCATTGTCCTTTGCCGAGGCGACTTTCAGGCCTGAGTTGATCTCATTCTGGGTCTGATTGAGCTGACCCTGGGTCTGATTGAGATACTGCAGCGCCGTCATCGCGCTCGTGTTGGTATTGACGCTAAAGGACATGGGAATTCTCCATTCGTTTAGTGCGGGCGCTTTGCGCGGGCCAAAGGGCGATCACCGGGTTGCGGTCATGCGGTTGCACGGTCGATTGAACTGCAACGCCCATGCCAGGAATGCCTCGCGCCTTAACCGCGTAATGGATTGATTTGATTTGGTAATATTGCGCAAGCACCAAAGCCGGATTAGGCATAATCTGCCGACGGGGAATTCTTTGCCCTGGGATGCGAAAAAGCCGATACGAAAAAGCCGGCGCGCGCCTTGCGCCGCGCCGGCCTATTGCAGACCTGCCGGCTTATTGCAGACCTGCCGATTGCAGACCTGCCGACTTATTGTAGGCATGCCGGCTTATTGCAGACCTGGAAGGCTGCTCAACCGGCCTTCGCGTCCAGACCCTGCATGATCGTGCGGTTGATGCTGATCAGGGGGTCGAGCGGGGCCTTTTCACGGGTGACTTTGCGCGAATATTTGGAAACGAACAAGGAGAGAGAGACGATCTTGGCTCTCACTTCCTGGGTGAGGGCATTGCGGTTGTCCATGCAATCGGCCGCCAGCGTGCGCCAAAGCCGCCGGTTCCAGTCCACGGCCTCGACCAGTGGCGTGCCCTGGGCATTCGAGCTCTTGGCATCCAGCAACGCCCCCGTCACCTGGCCAAACAGGCGATATTCGGTCGCGCGCGGCGCTTCAACCGCGCGCTGAACGTCTTGGTAGGCTTTCAGGGACATAGTTCAGTCTCTCCCGTTCGTACTCGAACAATTTGCGGCAGGACATCAGCGCCCGGTAATGGTTGCGCTGGTTCACATCGCGGCTGATCTCGACGCAGGCGGCAAGGATTTGACGATTCTGGATGGCGCCCATGAATTCGGTCATCCGCAGCGCAAACTCATCATAGAGGTCTTCGCTGGTGTCGCCGTCCAAATACATCATCATGATCGCCAGATAGACAAGCCGCGCCGGCGTCTTGGCGTCTCGAGGTTGCAGAATGTCTTTTTCGCGCAGCACGCATGCCTTGTTCTGTATGACCAAGCTGGCGCGCTTGTCGCCATTGGCCAGGACGGCACCGTTGAGGACGAATTTCTCGCCGGGCTTCAAGGATAGCTTGAGCGGCATGCGGGGGGAATCCTTGCCTGTCGAACGCCACCCTAGCTCCCGCAGAGTTAACAAAAGCCTGATGGATTCGCGCTTTCTCGTTCAGCAAAGCTTAAGCTTGTTTCCCGGAATTGCTCCTAAAGACAAGCCAGCAAGGCGTCCTGATTGGGTTCACGGGCGATGCGGATTGCGGAAAGAGCAAGGCCCTCCAGCGCCACGGCCGTAGTGGCGCTGATGCAGACGGCAAGGATACCTGCGGTGGGAAGCTGCTCCTTAAGCGCGCAGTGCGCGAAAAGCGCCGCACTTCTTGGCGAGAAGAACATCGCCGCGTCGATGGCCGCCTCACACATCGCCTGCGCCGCGTCGTCCGGGAAGCGTTGCGCGGCCTCCATCCGATAGAGATGCTTCTGCACGACGCGGAATCCATGGCGGCGAAGGCTGTCGCCAAGCTCTCTTCCCGCTTCTTCGCCGGCGGCGTGCAGCAATGGGCCTGCCTCGGGCCGGACCGAGGCGTTGACGGCCCGGGCCAGGGCCCCGGCGTCGCCTTCGGCGCTCGACACATGGATGAACCCCTCGTCTCGCGCTTGCGCGGCGGTTTGCGGTCCGACTGCGAACAGGGGCAGATCGCGCCGGCGGGTGAGGGCGCAAAACGCACGCACCCCATTGGCGCTTGTCGCCAGGACAGCCTGGACATCCTTCAGGTCCAAAGCAGGATTGAGGAACTTTACGGAAACCAGCGGCGCAAGCAGCGCCTGGTGTCCCAGGAGCGCCAGGCGGCGAGCGATCTTTTCGCCATCCCGGATCGGACGTGTTACCAGAACTCTCAATTGTGTCCTTAGCTATGCGTTTCGGCGACCCGGATCTAGATTACGTCGCGGGCGAGGCTCCTTTTGAACGACCTGACGATACTGGGCTTGGAGACAAGTTGCGATGAGACCGCGGCTGCGGTCGTCCGGGGAAAGCCGCCTGGACCGGGGAAGATTCTCTCCAACATCGTGTTCAGCCAGGATCAGGCGCACGCGCCCTATGGCGGCGTAGTGCCGGAGATCGCGTCGCGCGCGCATCTGGAGATTTTGGATGGCCTTATCCTGCGGGCGCTGGAAGAGGCAAAGCTTTCGCTCGACGAGATGGATGGCGTGGCCGCCACGGCCGGTCCCGGGCTGATCGGCGGCGTGATGGTCGGCCTCACATCCGCCAAGGCTTTGGCGCTGGCGGCGCGAAAGCCGTTTCTCGCCGTCAATCATCTGGCCGGCCATGCACTTACGGCCCGCCTGACCGATGGGGCGGCGTTTCCCTTCTTGCTGCTTCTGATTTCGGGCGGTCATTGCCAGTTGCTGGCCGTGGCGGGTCAAGACGACTTTCGCCTCTATGGCGGCACCATTGACGATGCGGTGGGCGAAGCCTTCGACAAGACGGCAAAATTGTTGGGTCTTTCCTATCCCGGGGGTCCGAATGTGGAACGGCTGGCGCAAGGCGGCAATCCCAAAGCCTATTCTCTCCCGCGGCCTCTGGCGGGTCGCGTGACCATGGATTTTTCCTTTTCCGGCCTGAAGACAGCCGTCCGCGAACTCGTCAAGCGGGGCCCGGTGGACATCCCCAATGCTTGTGCGTCCTTTCAAGCGGCGGTGATTGATATTCTCCGGGAACGCACGGCCCAGGCTCTCGACCGGTTCCGCGCCGATTTTCCGGAAGTGCCCGAACCGCTTTTGGTGGTGGCCGGCGGCGTCGCCGCCAACCAGGCAATCGGCAAGAGCCTGACCCGACTGGCCCAAAGTCACGGCTTCGCCATCAAGGTGCCAGCCGCCTGCTACTGTACCGACAACGCGGCAATGATCGCCTGGGCAGGGATCGAGCGCTACGCGGCGGGAAGGCGTGATCCGCTCGATACCGGTCCCAAGGCGCGTTGGCCGCTCGAAAATCTAGGCGGACAGAGTGACCGCTGCGAGTGCTAGGAGCGCGCTCAAGGCAATGAGACTTCCCGTCAGTCCCTCGACGATCAGATGGCCGAGCCTGGTATTGGCTTCGCTTGGCCTGGAAAGAATGGTCATGGATACCTCTTCGAAAACCGCCCTGGAAGGGCTTTGCTGCAATGCAATATATGGTGTGAAGACGGCGGTTCAAGGGCGCGGTCTTAAGCCTATAGTTACTACCTATATCATTAATATGATGTACCAAGCGGTTGATTATACAACAATATTTTTGTAGTATATTTCATGTGGCACATTGTGCGATTGCAGCATGACAGGAGTGCATGAGCTGAAGATCGCCAGTTGGAACATCAACTCGGTACGTCACCGAATCCATCTCCTCACGCGATTCCTGCGCGAGCACCAGCCCGATATTGTCTGCCTGCAGGAGACCAAGGTCGTTGATGACCTTTTCCCCGCAGCCCCTTTGGCCAGGCTGGGCTATGTCCATCAGGCCGTTCACGGCCAGAAGGCCTATCACGGCGTCGCCGTGATCTCCCGGCAGCCCTTCAAGAAGGCGGGTGGTCATGACTTCTGTCGCGAAGGCCACGCCCGGCACCTGGCTGTCGAGTTTGAGAGCGGGTTGAAGCTGCACAACTTCTATGTGCCGGCCGGCGG
>JBOHKF010000276.1:0-6359 GCA_050729015.1 Rhizomicrobium sp.
GTGGGGGCGTTGCCATAGACATGGCCTTGCCAGGCGATCGTCCCAAGCGAGTCGTAATTGTCGACGCCACCGGTCATTACCCAGGCAAGCCGGTCTCCCCCATTGACGCGGCCGGCTTTGCCTTGGCTTAAGCCCGATCCGCGATAATTGATGAGAACCTGCGAGGCGCTGCGGAACAGCCATTCGCGCAATCCCTCCGCTTTCGCAAAAATCGGCAATAAATAGGGCGCAACGCGCATGCGCATGAGATCGGCGAAGGCTCCTTCGGTGGTGGCGAAACGGAACACTCTGTCGGTGGTCTTGACCAGCCGCCGGGCGAAGGCGATGCGCTCCGGCTCATAGGTATCGAGCAGCCGGTCGGGTGCCCTGCCGCCGACCACCCAGGCCAGCTTCCAGGCGAGATTGACGGCATCCCCGATGCCGGTGTTCATTCCCTGACCGCCCGCAGGGCTGTGGATGTGAGCGGCATCGCCTGCGAGGAAGGCGCGGCCTTTGCGGAAATGCCGGGCTACGCGATGATGCACGCGATAGGTCGAAAACCAGTTCACCTTTTCTATGCCGAGCTTCATGTGCCCAATGGCGCGTTGCGCCACATCGCCGAATGCGAGCGTTTCGGGACGGGCGGCCCGCTCGCCCCGAACCGTGCCGATCAACCGTCCGCGCCCGTTTCCTTTCAAGGGAAACAGGGCCAGGAAGTCGGCCTCGTCCAGATCCACATGCAGTTCGCCGTCCAAGGGTGGGCCCCAAGCGTCCACGTCGGCGACGTAAAAGACCTGGGCATAGGCGCCACCGGGAAAGGCCACCCCCATCAGTTCGCGCACCCGCGAGCGGGGCCCGTCGCAACCGACAATGAAGCGCGAGCGGCACTCCTCCTCGCCATCCGGCGTCTTTAGCCGGGCTACGACATTCTCGCCGTCTTCGCGATAGGAGAGAAGTGCGGTCTTGCGCGTCACCGTCACGCCCAATTGTGCGAGCCGCTCGCCCGGGAGCGCTTCATGCCGGTCTTGGGGAAAAACATGCATGAACGGATAGGGTGTGAGGCGGCGGCCCACGGTGTCAAAGGCGATGCGCGCCGTTCGCTCGCCTTTCACCCACATGTTGACCGCGGGCACCCGATGGCCTTGCGCGATGACAGCTTCCGTCAGGTCAAGCTGGCGGTAAAGCTCGAGCGTTCTCGCCTGGACGGCCAGGGCGCGGGACGTCGTGCCCGACGCCTCCGTCCTGTCTATGATGCTGAGCTTCACGCCCAGCTTGGCGAGCCACAGCGCCAGCACCAGCCCGGTCGGACCCGCCCCCACGATCAGGACATCATAATCCTTCATCCTGCTCCTCGTTCATGTTCGGAAAGCCCCACAGAAAATTCTCCGCCGGCCTGCGCCCGGCTCCGGCTTGGCCCGGCGCCGATGAAATATTATGTTAGGAAGGCCCATGATCCCCGCAAATTGTCATTCCTGGCTATGGTTCCCGGCCAGGCACTTTTGGGCGCTTTGCGGGTGAAAGATATGAAACTCACCATTCCCAACGCCATCGCTGCCTTGGGCGGCACCGATTACGCGCGGCTGCTCGAACGGTCGAACTTCGACATGGGGATCTACATGCCCCAGGGCAGCGACCTGCAAAAACCGCATCACCGGGATGAGATCTATGTGATCGCCCAAGGCAAAGGGCAGTTGGTCCTGGGCGATCGAACCCATGGTTGCACCGCGGGCGATGCTTTTTTCGTACCCGCCGGCATGGATCACCGCTTCGTGAATTTTTCGGCCGGTTTCTGCACCTGGGTGATCTTCCTGGGACCACGTGGGGCGGGGTGAGGCGGAACGAATAAGGTTTTGGCCCGCCTGAGAAACCAGCCAATAAATTTGGCGTTATCATGGTGTCGCCCTATCGGGAATCCTTCGAATGACTCCTGGGCAATCCGGACCGGTTTACTATCGCGCGCGAGCCCGCGACATGCACGAGCGCGCCAAACTGGCGGCCAGCAGAGAGATGCGCGCGGTCTATTTGGAGTTGGCCGCCTATTGGCTTCAGTTGGCCGAACGGGCTGAGAAGTTCCGCAAGCTTTCGGCGCCGAAGTCCCAGCCGGCGACGGCATAGCCGAAGAAGGCACAAAAAAAGCCCCGCGAGCGTTGGCGCGCGGGGCTTGGAGTTGTTTCGAGCGCATCGCGCCTTACTTGTTTGTTCCGCTCGATGTCGAACCGGATGTCATCGCGTTTTTGTGAGACACGCGATGCCGGCGGTGATGGCGGGTCTTGCCGGTCGTAGCGGTGCTGCTCTTGGACATGGCCGCACCCGACGAACTCGACGACATGCTTCCTCCGCTCGATTGGGCCATGGCGGTGCCGGCAATGAGCACCAGTCCCGCGGCAAGTGTGATGAGTGTACGCTGCATATTCCCTCCGATGAAAATGTTGGTGGCCGAGATTCGATGGCGGGGGATACTGCCCTTGTCCAACTCGCTCCGCAATATCGGTATTGCGGCCGGCGGGTTAATTGACGGTTTCCGTCTTCTGGACAGGTCCTTACAAAACAGCGATGTGGCAAAAAGGCGATGTGGGCGGGCCCGTCGGGTAGTCGGCGTGGCCTCCGCCGGTGATTCGGGTGCGGCGGCGCGGGCTCCCGTCGGTTAAACGCGAACCCTGCCGCATGGCTCCCTTGTTGCGCCGTTCCGCCGCGCACGCAGCCCCGGAAAACCGTCGTTCAGCCTGTACGGAGTCGTCAGCTTGTACGCGTCCGTCGATTCGCGCGTTTCCATCATGACGACCGCGCAAGGAAGGCTATGAAGAAGATGAAACTTTTATGCAGCAGCGCGCTTATCGCAGGCCTCGCGCTCCTGACATTGCCGGCGCAAGCGCAGGTCTATCTTGGCGTGGGGCCTGGCTATGACGGTCCGGCGTGCGGCTATTACGGCCCCTGCCCGCCCTCCTATTACGACTACGGCTATTATGGGCCGAGCTATTATCCCGGTTATTATTACGGGCCCAATTTTTCCTACGGGCCTACCTTCGATTTCGACTGGGGCGGGGATCGCGGGTATCATTGGGGCGGCGACCGGGGCGGCTTTCGTGGCGGCTTCCGCAATCGCGAAAGTCGCGGCAGCGGTGGACGCGCGCGCGGCAGCCATCGTCACTGACGGATAGGACCAGGAGGCGCAAGGCCGCGAGGAGAAACCCGCTTCCTGAAATTGCTCTTGGGAATTCTTACCAGCCCGGTCCGAAGAAAGGATAGCTGGGGCCCCATGGGCCCCACATGCCCCAATTCCAGGCTGGGTCGCTATAGAGCATCGCCGTGGCCTGCTGCTGGTCGGCCAGGCGCTTGGCCTGTAGATATTGCAGGTACCGGGAATAGGCTTGCTGGGTCCCCACATAAAGGCAATCGCATACTAGGGGATCCGCATAAACATAGTTTACGGTGTCACCGTGAACGTCGCGGATGAAATGCTGCGTCGGTAACCGCTTCAGCATGTCCTGCCGCTCTGCGGTGTTGGCGGGCTTCATCATAAAGCCGGCAGCAGCAAGCTGATCCTCCTTTTGCGAAACCAGTTCCTGGGCGGTGGCGCAGCCGGAAAGAAGCATCGCCGCCGTCAGCCAAGCCATCCTGCTCTTTTTGGCATACCGCATGGAGCGACCCTCAATAAGGCGGAGGCGGAGGGGGTGGTGGCGGGTAGGGCGGTCCATAACCATAGCCGTAATCATAGGGCGGCGGATACCCGGCTACCACCTTGTTGCCCTTCGATGTCATGCATTGGGCGTACGCGATATTGTACCGCCGCTGAAGCCCGACTTGCGCATCGGTGCTACTATTGGCGCCGACCGCCGTCCCCACCGCGGCTCCCCCTGCGGCCCCGACGCCGGCGCCTCGTCCACCGCCGATGGCGGCGCCCAGACCGGCTCCCAAGGCCGTACCCAGCACACCTTCGGCAATTGCGCGGTTATTGGCAGCCTTGGCGCCGCCGGCCACCTGTGAGCCGGCATATTGCTGGCACACCTCGTCATCGCGCTGGAAGGCTGCGAATGGCTTGTTGGCGCCCGGCATCACCGGAATGGTAGGACCTGCCGGCTGTGTCGCACAGGCCGAGAGGGCTCCGGCCGCCATGACAATCACCGCTAGCTTTGCGACTCGCATGCCACCCTTTTACGCCAAAAACCTCGCTTTTGAGAACGCGGCAGAGAGGATCGGGTTCGCGGAGGTGATGGTTCGTGGAACCGCCGGCCGCCATTGACGCTTCGAGAGCGCGGGGACATCATCGGCTTCTGCGAATTGCTGCTATTCGGTCTGACATGAATGGACGCACCTATACGATTCGTGAACTCACCAAGGAACTGCACGTCACCGCCAGGGCGCTCAGGCATTACGAGGACGAGAAGCTGCTAGCGCCTGCCCGCCGCGGGCTTACGCGGATTTACAGTTCCCACGACCGGGCGCGCATTCTGATCGTGCTTCGGGGACGGCGCCTGGGTTTCACGCTCAAGGAAATGCGCGAGGTGCTGCGCATGTATGAGTGCAAGGATGGCCAGTCGGAAGCCGAGATGCTGCTGGCGCGCAAGAAATTCCGCGAGCGCGTGGAAATGCTGGAGCGCCAAAAGCACGATCTCGAAGAGGCGCTTCACCAACTGCAAGATTGCCTGGGCGAGATTGACGGTGCCTTGCCGCACGCGCCATGGACGGATTTCTTCGAGAAGAGAGAAATCGCCTGTTTGGCACAAGACGCCCCCTCGGGCGCGATGAGCGTAAAAGCCTCATAAGCGAAGGTTGGACGCTCACGAACGCCGCCTCGTTACATCCGGGACGGAGCACGATCCGGCAGGCCAAGCGCACCTGCGCAAGCTTCCGCCTCGAACGAATGAGCCGGCCCCATGGAAACACCGATGGAGTTCAGTTCGACGCGGGTGACGCTGGCCCCCATCGGACCCTTCAGAACGCTGCGGGCATAACGCTCTGCCTGTTCCAGGGAGAAGAAAGATTCGTTCATCAGGCAAGAGAGACCGCCATTTTGGTCAAGAAAGCGAATCTCCACATTCATGCCGGCGTTCCATCCTTGATGGCTGGCCGGCAATATACCGCTTTCACGTGTTGTCTGTCGATTGCACCCGGGTATAGGGCGTTGCGGACGGAACTTTCGGAAAACCCGCCGCAGTAGCCGTTCGGACGAGCCGGACCTGCCCGTGCTCAAGGTTCAGTGAAGGATAAAGTCCTTGCTCAAACTGAGACTGGCTTGGGCTACATGATCGATGTCTACGATCTTGGTCGGCCAGATCCCGTTCGAACCCGCCCCCGGCGGATTGTACATCAGGTTGGTGCCGCCATTGCCATCCGAAGCGAGGCTCAAGGTGCCGTCGCCAAATGGATTGCTTCCGGAATAGCCGGCCGCGTGCAACAGGGTGGCGACATTGATGGTATCGGACGCGGGATTGAAATCGGTGATCTGCGCGGCGTTGTAGGGCAGTGCGTCCCAAACATAGGTGTTGGAGCCGCCATCTCCCGTCATCACCACCGAGTTCTGTCCGGCATCGAACGTGACGGTGGGGGACGTAGCCGTCAGGATCTGACCGGCGCTGTTGTCGGCCGTGAGGGTCAGGTTGGTCATGCCGGCGCCGACATCGGAAGACGCCCCGCCGGACGCGGTAACGATGAAGTCGGCACCGGTGAGCGCCGAAAAACCCACATGATCCAGATCCACAATAACGGTCGCGTTGCCGTTGTGGTCGTATTGAAGGTCGGTGCCGCCATGGCCGTCCGAAGCAAGGCTCAGAGTGCCGTCGCCAAAGGGATCGCTTCCGGTATAGCCCACCGTGCCCAGCAAGCCGCTCAGATTTATCGTATCGTTGGTCGGATCGAAATCCGTGATGTGGCCGCTCTGGGTGGGCAAGGCCGTATAAATATAGGTATTTGTCTGGCCTTCTCCGGTCATGACGACCGAATTCGTGCCGGGATAGAATACATCGTTGCCGGGCGCGCCAATCAGAAGCTGACCCGCCGTTCCATCGGCGGCGATCGCCGCCGAGGTGGTGATAGGATTGGGATTGGAAGAATAAGCCTGGACATAGGCGACTCGCATCTGGGCCGGCAACGATGTCGTCGAATCGATATTTCCGGGCCAACCGCCGCCCATCGCCAGATTGACCTCCAGGTACATGGGAATGTTCAACGCGGCGGGGGTGGCCGTCTGAAAGACCTGCTGGCCGTCGAAATACCAGGTGAGGGTGGATGGCGTCCAATCCACCGCGAAAGTATGAAACGCGGCCGAGGTGTCGGCGACCGTAGTGCCTTTGCCGCTCGATATCTCGGCGCTCGGCGTGCCGCTGTGAACGGTGGTGTAGAGTTCGCTGGGGTTGTTACCCAGCACTTCCATGATGTCGATT
>JBOHKF010000277.1:0-2294 GCA_050729015.1 Rhizomicrobium sp.
CCATCCGGCGCCTCGACATAGCCCACCAAAGTATGAAGCAAGCGGCCGGGAATCGCATCTTCCTTGAGCAGCCAGGAGGTGTTCCAGACCGTAGCGGTGAGGGTGTCGATATAGCCGCCATTCTGAAGGAACAGCACGGCCTGGGCCGCCATGCCGGCGGCGAGCAAGGTGATGAGCCCGGATGTTACCTGGAACAGCCGGCTGGCGGGAATGGCAAGAAGACCCAGATACATCAGCGCCGATACGGCCGCGCCCGCAGCGAGGCCCAGCGAGCCGCCGACGAGGAGGCCCGCATTCGAGGTGCCGCCCTGGGCGGCGATGCCATAGAGGAACAGCACCACTTCCGACCCTTCTCGCAGCACCGCCACGCCCACCACGATGCCCAATGCGCCCAAGGTGCGCTTTCCACTCATCACTTCATGGCCGGCCGCTTTCAATTCCTGCGCCATTTGCCGGCCATGGCTCGCCATCCAGACATTATGCCAGGTGAGCATTGCCACCGCCAAAAGCAGAATGGTGGCGTTGAACAATTCCTGTCCGGAGCCCTCAAACAGCGCGGCGAGTGCCCCGGCAAACGCGGCCACCAGACATGCCCCCAGCACCCCCGCCACCACCCCCAGCGATACTGCAAGTTCGCGCTTCGGCACGCCCTTGGTGGCGGCCAGTACGATACCCACGATCAAGCCGGCTTCGATGACTTCGCGAAAGACGATGAGAAGGGCGGAGAGCATTACTTGGCCACCACCACGCCCTGGGCGGTGGTCGAGTGATATTCGCCCATGAAAGGATAGCGGCCCGGCGCCAGCGCTCTCAGCCGCACGTCGCCGCGAGAATTACCGGCCACCACTTTTTCCACCTGGAGTGCGGTCGAGTCGAACTCTTCCGCCGTGGCATCCTGGTTGGCGAGCATGATCACCGCGGGCGCGTTGGCCTTCACGTGGATCTCGGAAGGATGGAATTTATGGTCTTTGAGGACGACCGGGATCGGCGCTTCGGCCAGTGCCGGAGCGGCGATCGCCAAGGCCACGAGGATAAGAACGGCTCTCATGTATTCTTGCTCGGATAGCTGAAGGTCCAGATTGCGGTGATGGGCTTCCACCACGGGGGCACGCCCGAGGCCTTGTCCACGTGACGGATGAAGCCGCGGCTGGCAGGCGGCCAGATCGTGTAGGTGAGATGATAGGTGCCGGGTCCCGCCATATCCACGTTGTTGGCGTAGTGGGGACCGTCCTTCGCGGTCATGGGATAAAGGATGCCGATCTTTTTGTAGACCCTGTCGCCGTCCTTGGTGAGTTCGAAATGGATGTCGAGATAGGGAATCCAACTGTCCTCGCTAAAGCCATGCGTCTCATCCTTGGTGGCGTGGACATCGGCTTCCAGGTGAACGCTGCCCTTTCCCATCCCCATGCCTGGAGGATGGCGGTCCATCTCCACGCCGGTGAGATAGTTGGGAACGATCTGCATCCCATCCTTCACCACCGGCTCGCCGACATAGAATTCCTGCCCGCCAAGAGCGGGAAGCGAAAGGCCGGCCAGTAAGCCCAGCGCAAGACAGGGTTTCAGCATGGGAACCAAAGCGACGAACTTGCGTCCGCTTTATAACTGCAACTCATTCTCATGTACAGGGAAAAGAAAACAAAAGCCCGACAACAACTTGGCTCAGTCCGGCCGCAAGGCCCGCAAGACAAAGCGGGTGAGATTGTCGGCCAGCATCTTGCGACATTGCCGGCTGCGCGCGCACTCCCGGGCCGCCTGGTGAAGGGCGCCGGCGATGGCTTGGCCGATGATCCCGGGATGGTAGGCCCTCGACACACGCCCGCGCGCCGCGGCACTTTCGATGATGTCGGCCCATTCCACGCCCCAGCGCGCGGTGATCGAAATGTCCGGGCCGCTGTTGGCGTCGATCACCGCGGCGTCGGTCAGGGCGGCGCGCAGCACACCGGGATGGCTGCCGGAATAATCATAGATGGCAGTGAGGGTTGCCTCGATCGCCTCTTGCATTGTGTGGTCCGGATGACGCGCGGCTCTGAGGTGGCCGTCCATCTCCGCGCGGGCCTCCTCCACGAAAGCGAGAAAGCAGGCGCGCTTGTCCGGATAATGAAGATAGAAGGTGCCGTGGCCCAAGCCCGCCTCGCGCGCGATATCCTGCGGGCGGGTCGCGTCATAGCCGCGCTCCAGGAAAAGCTTTCTGGCCGCGCTTTTTATCTTGCCAAGGCTCTGCGGCTTGCGCCCTGTCCGGCGTTGTTCCGCTTGCCTGCCGTTCGCCATCGCGCTGTTCATGAGCGGGACAGCAC
>JBOHKF010000278.1:0-3011 GCA_050729015.1 Rhizomicrobium sp.
CGGCAGTCCATGCCGGGTTGTTGAAAAGGGAGACGCTTTTCCACCATGGTGCCCTGCCCAGGAACACCGTATTGGGATAGTCGTTGTAGGTGCCTGCGATGATGAAGTGGCCGCGGCCGCCAAACACATCGGAGCCATAGGTGAGCGTGCCGCCGTAGTTCTGGCTTGCACCCCAGCCACGATCGCCGGCGTCAATGCTCCCCTTGAGGCCGTGCAAGGTCTTGTCGATGATCAGATTGACGACGCCGGAGACGGCGTCCGAACCCCAGGCGGCCGAGGCGCCGCCGGTCACCACGTCCACCCGCTGGACCACGCTGATGGGGATCACCGAAAGGTCGGCGCCGCCGGTGACGATGGGCGACACCATGCGCTGGCCGTCGAACAGAACCAGGTCCCGGTTGGTGCCCAGATTGCGCAGATTGACATTGGAGATGCCCAGCGCGCCCGAATTGGAGGCGTTGGCGTCGCTGCCCTGTTCGGGGGTCAGCACGTTGCCCATCGCCGGCAGTTGGCGCAAGGTCTCGCCAAGGTTGAGGTTGGCGGCCGAAGTCAATTGCCCGGCGTCAACCGTCGTGACCGGGGTCGGCGCGGTGTAGCCGGCGATGGAAATGCGCGACGCGGAAACCACCACCGTCTCGATACTTTCCGCATTTGCCGGTTGATCCGCAGCGGCTTGCGCGAAGGCTGAACCATCCATGGCCAGCGACAGCACCAACGCCGATGTTCCCGTAAGCAACGCGAGCTTGTTCATGATCTCCCCCGGCTCTTTTCGGAAAAAATGGTCCGATGGTTTTACAAAGTCAAGAAGATAAAGGGTCGCGCGCGGACCACGCATACGTTAGGTGAAGACCGTCCTTAGGTGGCGACCGCCTTGGGGTTTATCTGTATACTGAAGACTTGGCGTGCATGACACCGGATGAGCCCTGGGACGACCGGAGCCTGTTTGCACAGGCAATCGGGCATCATCGGGCGGGACGCCTGGGCGAGGCCATCGCCTGCTATCGCCAACTGCTTTCCCGGCGGCCGGCCTCGGCCGCAGCGCACACCAATCTTGCCAGCGCGCTCTGCGAACAGGGAATGCCGAAGGAGGCTGAGGCCAGCTATCGCACCGCCCTGGCCCTCGATCCCACCCAGGCCGCGGGCCACAACAATCTCGGCGCCTTGCTCTTCGAGCGGGAACGGCTGGATGACGCGATCGCCTCTTTTCGCCAGGCACTGACACTGGATCCCGGCTATGCGCAGGCTCACAACAATCTGGGCGCCGCTCTTCACCGAAAGCGGACCCTCGGCGAGGCCGAAACCAGCATCCGTCGCGCGCTGGCGCTGGAGCCGGATCTTGCCGCGGCGCATGACAATCTGGGGGTGCTGCTCTGGGAGCTTGGCAATCGGAAGGAGGCCGAGGCCAGCCTCCGTCGGGCCCTTGCGCTTGCTCCCGCCTCCACCAGGGCAATGGGCGATCTGGCGGCGCTGCTCACCGAGGAAGGGTGTCTTGACGAAGCCGTAACCCTTTACCGGCAAGTGCTGAAGAGCGATCCCCGCAATGGCGATGCCCTGAGCGGTCTGGCTCAGGCAATGGCCAGGCGGGGCGATCCCGCTGCCGCGCTGGAAGCAGTCCATCGGTCCTTGCGCATCGGGGAGACGGCGGCGGCCAAGCGGGTCTTCGTGGACGTCGTCAAGTCCCTCCATTGGACGGCCGACAATCATCCGGCTCGCCTTTTCATGACGCGCGCCCTTGTCGAGCCATGGGCCCGGCCGGACGAACTCGCCACCGCCGGCGCCAATCTCGTCAAGAAGGGAACTGAGACCGGGGCATGCGTGGCGCGGGCGGCCGAGGCCTGGCCCGGATGTCTTCCGGCTTCGAAGTTGTTCGGCCCGCGCGGGCTTAGGGCCCTTGCCGACGACGACCTGCTCTTGGCGCTGCTCAATTCGACCCAGAATACCGACGTCGAACTCGAGCGCTTCCTCACCATGGCGCGCCGCGCGCTGCTTGACAGAGCCCTGGCGGACGGCGCGGACGAGGAAGGCCTCAAATTCCATGCCGCGCTGGCGGCCCAGTGCTTCATCAATGACTATGTTTTTTTCTGCGACGAAGACGAGGCTTCCCGCGCGGGCCGGCTGCGCGATGAGCTCGGCGCAGACCTTGAAAGCGGTGCGCCGATTGCTCCTTTGCGGCTTCTGGCGGTGGCGACTTATTTTCCTCTTCATTCCCTTGCCGGCGCCGGGCGGCTGTTCGCGCGGCAATGGCCCGAACCGGTCACCGCCCTGCTTATCCAACAGGTCCGCGAACCGGAAGAGGAAGCGCGATTGCAAGCCGCAATTCCCCGATTGACCCCGATCGAGGATCTGGTTTCGCGCATGGTGCAAAGTCAGTATGAGGAAAACCCTTACCCTCGCTGGGTGCGAATCCCCTTAACCGAACCGGCAACGACCATCACCGGCTATTTGCGCCGGAAATTTCCTTTTGCGGCCTTCGACCGCGACCGCAGCTTCGAGATTGCGGAAATTCTCAGCGCCGGTTGCGGCACCGGGCGGCTCACTCTCGAAATGGCGCAAGCCATCGAATCGCGCCTTCTGGCCGTCGATCTCAGCCTCGGAAGCCTTGGCTATGCCAGGCGCAAGGCTGAGGAATTGGGCCTGACCGCGATTGAATTCGCGCAAGCCGATGTGCTGGCTCTCGGCTCATGCGGCCGCACCTTCGATGTGGTGGAATGTTGCGGCGTGCTGCACCACTTGGCCGACCCGTTCGCCGGATGGCGGGTGCTTTTGTCGCTGTTGCGTCCCGGCGGCTTCATGGTCCTGGGCTTCTATAGCGAAAGGGCGCGCCGCGGCATCGAGAAAGCGCGCCGTTTCATCGCCAAGCGGGCTTTCGGCACCTCCGCCGGCGACATCCGGCACTGCCGCCAGGCATTGCTGGACATATTACCGGACATGAATGAGGAGCAGATGCCCGGGGTTGCCGCGTCCAGCGATTTCTTCGGCATCGGCAGTTGCCGCGACCTGCTGTTCCATGT
>JBOHKF010000279.1:0-3146 GCA_050729015.1 Rhizomicrobium sp.
AATCTTTCCCATCAGGTGCTCCTGGAACAGACGCCGCAAGGTCTTCGCATTCAACTGGTGGACCAGGACGGCCGACCCATGTTCCACCAGGGCAGCAGCGAGCCCATGGCCTATACCCAAAAACTTCTCGCCGCCGTGGGTCGAATCATCGAGACGCTGCCCAACCGCGTCTCGATCAGCGGACATACAAGCGGCAACGACGATCCCGCCGGTAAGCCCTGGGAACTGTCTTCGGCCAGGGCCAATGCCGCACGCGCCCTTCTCCAGGCGGGTGGCTTGAGGTCCGACCGCATTTACGAAGTGGCGGGCAAGGCGGGTTCCGAGCCGCTTCTGCCGGAGGACCCCAACGCCTCGGCCAATCGCAGGCTGTCAATTCTTCTGATGCGCGAAGCCCCTCCGGTGCCGCCGGGCCAGAGGCCCTGATCCCGAAATAAATCTTAAAACACCTAAGTGCTTGCGAGGGCCGCCGCCCCTTGGCCATACTTGGGGGTGACCGACCCGCGCCCGAGCCGCGTTCCCCAATTCTTCCTCACTCCGGGAGGGCCCTGTCCCTACCTGCCCGGACGGATCGAACGCAAAGTCTTTGCCCGTCTGACGGGGACGCTGGCCCAGCCATTGAGCGAGGCCCTCACCCACTCCGGCTTTCGTCGCAGCCAATCCATCGCCTATCGGCCGGCCTGCGACGGCTGCAGCGCCTGCGTTTCGGTGCGGATCGTGACCGGCGGCTTTCGCTTGAGCCGTAACCAGAAGCGCATCGCCAGGCGCAACGCCGACCTCGCCCGCACGCCGGTTGCCGCCGAAGCCACCCGTGAGCAATTCGCGCTGTTGCGCACCTATCTGGATTCACGCCACTCCGGCGGCGGCATGAGCGACATGGGTCTGTTCGACTACGTGGCGATGGTCGAGGAGACGCCGGTCGACACCCACATCGTGGAATATCGCAAACCGGACGGCAGCCTGCTTGCGGCGGCCTTGAGCGACGTGCTGCGCGACGGTCTGTCGATGGTCTATTCCTTTTTTCACCCCGGTGAGGACGCGCGCAGCCTGGGTACCTACATGATCCTCGACCATGTCGAGGCGGCCAGGGTCAAGGGCCTTGCCTACGTCTATCTGGGCTACTGGGTGCGCGGATCGGAGAAGATGGACTACAAGGCCCGCTTTTCGCCCCTGGAAGGGCTTGGCGCCAACGGCTGGGAGCCAATCGCGCGTGGCCGGCGACGATGACGATGCCGGCATGGAAATTTGCAAAGGTAATGCCGGCACTTTTCCGGTAATGGCTCTAAGCCCCGGAAAAGCGGGCTTTCCACAGGGCGATCTGATCGTCGGAGAATTTGGTGAAAAGCACCTCCGGGGAGCGGATCGGCTGGCCGGGTTCGAGTTCGTCGAGCGCGTCTGCCATGGACCGGTCCGGCCAGGCGATGATTTTTTCGTTGCCGAAAGCCGGCCCGGCGATCGGCTGGATTGCCTCGTGGATTTTCTTCGCCATCGCGGGCATCACCGGCCAGGTTAGATGCGCGAATTGATGGACCAGGTTGAGGCCCATGCGCACGCCCACCGCGGCTTTGGCGCAATCCGTCTTGATATGGGTCCAGGGCGCGGCCTTGGTGAGATACTCGTTGCCTAGAACCCATATCGCCCGGAGTTCGCCCATGGCTTTGCGGAATTCCGCCGCCTCCATGTAATCCGTGTACTGAGCGATGCGCCGGTCCAGTTCGGCCGCCAGCGAGTTTTCCTCTTCGCCATAGCGGCCCTCGCCGGGAACGCGGGCATCGAAGCGGGCGGTGCAAAATTTCGTCACCCGGTTGACGAAATTCCCAAGGACGTCGGCCAAATCCTTGTTGACCGCGCCCTGGAACTGTTCCCAAGTGAAATTGGAGTCCGAGCCCTCGGGGGCGTTGGCGATCAGGTAATAGCGCCAGGTATCGGCGGGCGCCACCTCCAGCGCGCTGTCCATGAAGATGCCCCGGCGCCGGGAGGTGGAAAATTTGCCGCCATCGTAATTGAGATAGTTGAAGCCTTTGAGCCGGTCCACCTTCTTCCACGGCTCGCCGGTTGCCATCATCATCGCGGGGAAGATGATGGTGTGAAAGGGCACATTGTCCTTGCCCATGAATTCCCAATAGGTGACGTCTTTTGCCTTGTCGCCGAACCACCAGTCGCGCCAGGCGTCCCCCTGCTGGTGCTGGTCCGCCCATTCCTTGGTGGCGGCGATATATTCGATCGGCGCGTCGAACCACACGTAGAACACTTTGCCTTTGAGCCGGCCATCGGCGATGTCGTCGGGCACCGGAAAGCCCCATTCCAGGTCGCGGGTGATCCCCCGGTCCTTAAGACCCTCGTCCAGCCATTTGCCGGCGATGGAGGTTACGATCGGCGGCCAATCCTTCCGGTGGCCGTCGATCCACGCCCGCAAGCGCCCGACCAGTTCGGACTGCCGGAAGAACAGATGCGTCGAATCCTTGATCTCGATGTCCTTGGCGCCGGAGACGGCGGAGCGCGGATCGATCAGGTCCACCGGGTCGAGGACGCGGGTGCAATTTTCGCACTGATCGCCCCGGGCATTGTCATACCCGCAATGGGGGCAGGTGCCGATGACATAACGATCCGGCAGGAAGCGGCCATCGGTGGCGGAATAGGCCTGTTTGGTGGTGCGAACGTCCAGGAAACCGTTGGCCCAGAGCTGGCGGGCAAAATGCAGCGTCAGCTCGTGATTCTGCGCCGACGAAGAGCGGCCGAAATGATCCCAGGAAAGCCCGAACGCTTCGCCCAGTTCGCGCTGCACCTGGTGCCATTTGGCGCAATAGTCGGCCGGCTTCACGCCTTCTTCCAATGCCGCCAACTCAATCGGCGCGCCATGCTCGTCGGTGGCCGAGATCGCCATGGTGCAATAGCCGCGGGCGCGGCAGAAGCGGGCGAAAATGTCCGCGGGCAGGAGCGAGCCCACGAGATTGCCCAGGTGCTTGACGCCATTGACCGACGGCGTGGCGGAGGTGATCAGGATGCGCTTCATTGGGGGGGCCGTGAATGGCGAGCGGCAAAGGCCGCCTCTCTTACAAGGTCGCCTCGCCGTCACCAAGAGGGGCGTTGCGGCATCCGACCGGGCGGCGTATTTGAGCTTCAGGGCCGGCTTAGCTCAGTTGGTAGAG
>JBOHKF010000280.1:0-5782 GCA_050729015.1 Rhizomicrobium sp.
TCTGCATATCGCCATAGGCCTTGGCATCCATGTAGCTGGAATGAGGATCGAGGCTCGACACCATGCCCTGAATTGCCGCATCGACGAGGTCGCCGTCCTTGACCGGATGCACGTAATTCGCGCGCACCCTCTCGAACGCGTTGGAGAAGAGGTTGAGGCTTTGATAGGCGTCCATGTCGCTGGCGCCTTTGGCGGCGGGAAGCACGCTCAATGCCACGCCGAAACCAGCCACGGCGCCGAGGGCTACCAGTGCAACTTTCTTCATGTTCCTTTTGCCTTCCTGAGTTCCAGGCTCAGCCAGGGCCGGGGATCCATCCCGCGGCCATTCCGCCGCAATTCGAAATAGAGCCGCTCGACAGCCAAACCGTTTCCCGCTGGCATATTCCCGACGGGCTCGCCCGCCAACAACTCATCGTTCGGTCGCACACTCACGCGTCCAAGACCAGCCAGCACCAGATCGTAGCCGGTGGTTATCTCCAGGATCAAGACCTGTCCAGACCCATGGTAGGGGCCGGCAAAGAGAACGCGGCCGTCCGCCGGCGCAATCACCTGGGCGCCCGGTTGGGTGACGTAGGTAAGACCCGGATTCCCGTCGTTTTCCGGAACCGTTGCCCCATTGTCTTGCGGGCGAAGCGCGATGGTTCCCACTGCGGGCGGCAGCAATGAATCCTTGGCGAGAGGTCGCTCGGAACCCGGCTTGCCGGCGGCAACCGTGACAATGCCGTTCTCCTTGGCTCCGCCCGCCCTTCGCCTGAGCGCTGCCACACGCGCGACCAACGCTTCGAAATCGGCAGCGCGGCCGGCGATCGCCGCAAGACGGGACTTCAGCGCCGCATAATCGCCGCTCGCCTGTTCCGCTTGCGCTTCTTTGCGGTTGGCGAGGACGGCCAAGTCCTCCCGCGCCTGTGATAGATCGGCAGCCACCTTGGCGGCGTCCGCGCGGCGCTTGAGCAAGGCGCGCCGCGCGGCCTCGAGCGCATCGACGCGGCGGCCGAGTTGTGCGGCCTTGGCATAAAGCGGCGGCAAGCTGGCGCCGACCAGCATCGAGCCGCGGGCCGCCGCCAAGACATCGTCGGGCCGCACCGCCAGCGCCGGCGGCATCTCGTACTGAAGCCGCTCCAAAACCGCCAGCAGCCTGGTCACGGAATCCCGATCGCGCCGGAAGCCTTGGGCGAGCACCTTGTTCTTTTTTTCCAGGATGGCGATCTGGTCGCCAAGAGAGACGGTTTCGCGCTCCAAGCCCTCGACTCGCGCGGCCGTGGCCACCAGCTTGCGGCGGAGCGAACCGGCGGCTTCAGCCAGAGCTTCGCTTTTCTGCTTGGCGTCCAACAGGAGAGGCTGGCCATGCGCCATCTCTCTCTTGAGCTTGCCCAGCTCCTGGGCGCTGGTCGGCAGTTGCCCCAGCGCCTTTCCTGGCAGGGCATTGGAAAGGTCAAGCGAAGTTCCGGGCGCGGCCACAACCGGAGAATTCATGACCGCCGCGATCAGGATGGAACAAAATATTCGCCGCAAATCCCGAGCGAAAGACGATGCGACGCTCGTCGGTCGGGCGCCGCGACCCCGCGGGCATGCCCCCGAATAGAGCCTCAAAGGGGGCATTTTCATCGCGGCTTCGTTGAACGTCTCGCCTGCACGAGGCTCAGGCCCTTGCCCTTCTTTTGCCCAGACCGCCAAAGCCTTCCGACGCGGGCGGTTCGATCCGGGTGAATCATATTCCAATCCTTCTCGATTTCTAATCCTTCTCGAGCAAGGCCCGGCCGGTCATCGGTGCCGGTTTCGCGAGCCCCATCAGGGCGAGCATGGTGGGCGCGACGTCGGCGAGCCGCCCATTCCCGAGACGTGTGCCTTTTGGGGCGTTGATCGCCACGATGGGCACGTCGAAAGTGGTGTGGGCGGTGTGCGGCTCGCCGGTTTCGGGATCCTTCATCATTTCCACATTGCCATGGTCGGCCGTGAGCAGCATCACGCCTTGGGCGTTTTCGATTGCGGCGCGCAGCCGCCCCAGACATTCGTCTATCGTGTTCACGGCTTTCAGGGCCGCCGCCATCACCCCGGTATGACCAACCATGTCCGGATTGGCGTAGTTGGCGACGATAAGATCGTATTTGCCGCCGGCGATGGCCTGTTCCAGCTTGTCCGTCACCTCGCGCGCGCTCATTTCGGGCTTGTGGTCGTAGGTTGAAACTTTGGGACTGGGAATAAGGATGCGATCTTCGCCCGGAAAAGGCTCTTCCCGTCCTCCGTTGAGGAAAAAGGTGACGTGAGCGTATTTTTCCGTCTCGGCGACCCGGAGCTGCTTGAGACCGTTTTCTGCCATCACTTCGCCCAGCGTCTCCCGCACATCGGGGGGAGGGAATAGCGCCGTCATCAAGCTGGCCAACTCCTTGGAATACTCGGTCATGCCGCAGGCGGCGCTGAAACGCACCACCCGGGACCGCTCGAATTGCGAGAAGCCGGGATCGGCGAGGGCAAGGGAAATCTCGCGCGCCCGGTCGGCCCGGAAGTTGGCGAATAGAAATGCATCGCCGTCGGCCATTCCGGCATAATCGCCCAAGACGGTGGGCGGCATGAATTCATCGTCCACGTCATCGTCATAAGATGCCGCAATTGCCGTGCCCGGGTCGGCGACGCGGGGGGCATCGGCATCCACCATGGCGTCGTAGCATTTCCTGACGCGATCCCAGCGCTGGTCGCGGTCCATCGCATAATAGCGTCCCGAGAGGGACGCCATGCGCACTCCCGGCGCGCCCGCAATGTCCTTGAGGAATTTCTCGATGAAGCCGCGTCCGCTTCTGGGAGGCGTATCGCGTCCGTCCAGGAAAGCGTGCACGAATACCGGAAGGCGCGCTTCACTCAAAATCCTCACCAGGGCCGCCAGATGGTCCTGATGGGCATGCACCCCCCCGGGCGACAAAAGTCCCATGAGATGTACCGCCCCTTTGGCGTCCGACGCTTTGACGATCAACTCGCGCAGCGCCGGCCGGCTCGCCAGAGACCCGTCTTCGATCGCCCCATCGATGCGCGGCAAGTCCTGCGCCACCACCCGGCCCGAGCCGATATTCATATGCCCAACTTCGGAATTACCCATTTGGCCTTGGGGCAATCCCACGGCTCGTCCCGAGGTCCGAAGCAGGGCATGGGGGCAGTCGTTGAGCATCCGCGTGTAGTTGGGGGTGCTGGCCCCGGCAATGGCGTTGTCGCGGCGGTCTTCGCGCCAACCCCAGCCATCCAGGATGCAAAGCAGAGCGGGGCGGGGACGGGACATTTCGAATCCTGCTGGCGACCGATGAAACATAGGAATCGCCGATGCACCTGTCCACGTCACCAAACACTGTTCGAATGCTGGTTTTCGCCGTTCGCGGCCAGACTTGACCCGGCAAAATCTGCCTGCGAATTCCTAACACTGTTTGAATTATCATATAATATGCTGTTTCAAATATGAAATTTATTGTTGTGGCGCGGCATGAAACTGGCAGGGCATGGCTGGAAACAGGCAGAAGCCGAGTTCATGCGCCGCGCCCGCCTTTCCCGTCATTTTCGTTTGTTGGCCTTTCTGCTGGGCGCGATTCTTTTAGCGGCGCCGGCGCCGGTCCTCGCCTTTTCCCGGATCAAAGACCTGATCGCGGTCGAAGGGATTCGCGACAACATGCTGGTGGGCTATGGCCTGGTGGTGGGCCTGAACCACACGGGCGACAGTCTCCAGAACGTGCCTTTCACCCAGGAAAGCCTGCAATCCATGCTGGAGCGGCTGGGCGTCAACACCAGCGGCGCCACCATGCAGACCAAGGACGTGGCCGCGGTGATGGTGACCGCCGATTTGCCGGCCTTCGCGGGTACCGGCACCCGCATTGACGTCAATGTCAGCGCCATGGGCGATGCCAAGGACCTCTTGGGCGGCACCTTGCTGGTGACACCCCTGTTCGGCGCGGACGGCCAAACCTATGCCGTGGCGCAAGGCCCGGTCGCGACCGGCGGCTTCTCGGCGCAAGGCGCGGCCGCCTCCGTGACCCGCGGCGTGCCCACCTCGGGGCGCATCGCCAATGGCGCCATCGTGGAGCGCGAAACCGGTTTTCACCTCGCCAGCATGAGCGCGCTGCGCCTGTCGCTGCACAATCCCGACCTCACAACCGCGACGCGCATCGCCGATGCGATCAACACCTATCTCGGCAGCAGCGTGGCGGCGGTGTCGGACCCCGCCAATGTCGAGCTTCGTGTCCCGGGAAATTATCCTGGCGGCGTAGCGGCGCTTCTCACCAACATCGGGCAGGTAAAAGTAGATCCCGACCAGGCTGCGAAAGTCGTGATCGACCAGACTTCGGGGGTGATCGTGATGGGGGCGGATGTGCGCATCTCTCCGGTGGCGATCGCCCAGGGCAATTTGACCATCCGGGTGACCGAAACGCCGCAGGTCAGCCAACCCTCGCCCTTCTCCAGCACCGGCACCACCACGGTCGTGCCCCGCACTTCCATCCAGGTGGACGAAGGCAAGGGCAACAAGATGGCCGTGCTCGATGCCGGCGTGTCCCTTCAAAATCTGGTGGATGGACTCAACGCCCTGGGCGTAGGGCCGCGCGACATCATCTCCATCCTCCAGGCGATCAAGGCCGCAGGCGCGCTGCAGGCCGACATCCAGATCATCGGTTAGCGTCATGGATGCCGCCATCCAGAATGCCATGACCCTGGCCCAATCGGCGCCCATCAAGCCGCCTGGCGCCGCCGTGAACCCGAAAGCCGCCGCCAAAGCTGCCGGGCAATTTGAAGGGGTGTTCATTTCGCAATTCCTGGGTTCGATGTTCTCCGGCCTGTCCACCGATGGGCCGTTCGGGGGCGGCGAGGGCGAAGCCATGTTTCGTTCCTTGATGCTGGACGAATACGGCAAGGCGATGGAGCGCCGCGGCGGCTTCGGCCTGGCATCGTCTGTCACCAGCCAACTGCTCAAGCATCAGGAAGGGCCATGAACGTCCCTCCCGACCAAGCCCGCATCGAGCGATTGATCTCGCTATCCCTGCGACTGGTCGAGGCGCTGGAAGCCGATATCGTCGCCCTCAAGAGAGGCCGGCCCGCCGAGATGAAAAGCGTGACGGTCGAGAGCCGGCGCCTCTCCGCCCTTTACAGCCGCGAGGCGCAGAATTTCGACATTCGTCTCGCCACGGCCGCGCCTGCTTCTCTCAGGGCGCGCTTCATTTCCAGCACCGCCAAATTCCGCGACGTGCTGAAGCTGCATGCCCGCATGCTGGTCCGGGTCAAGAACGCCTCGGAAGGCATGATTCTGGCGATCGCCCGCGAGGTCGAGCGGGCCAACCAAATCACCCGTCCTTACGGACCGCAGCCGGCCCGCCGTTCCCAGCCCTCGGGCGCAATGGTGGTCAACCGCGTCGTATGACGGCCTTGCGGGCACTGGTGGGTGGGAGTACAGACGCCGCTGCTTGGAGTTGCAAAGCGCGAGAATGGCAATATTTGTGCCTCTTTCTGGTCCACTAGAAAATATGTTTTAGCTCCGCAACCTCAAAGCTAAGGCAAACCGCACCAGTACCGTCTTCCGGGGGCGGCTTTTTCGTCGGAATTGCGACCCAGCAAAAACTAAACCAGCGAGGTTATGCCGGGATCGCCGGCAAGGCCGCCGGTGGCGCCGGCTTGGCCGCCATTGACGATCATCTGGATGTTGTTGATGGCGGTGCTGCTCGAAGTGCCAAGCAGCGAAAGCGCGAGATTGTAGCTGGCGAGTTGTGCCGTGGTCTGGGCCGACGCGGTGCCGCTGATATTGCCCAGTAAGGGAGTGGGT
>JBOHKF010000281.1:0-2854 GCA_050729015.1 Rhizomicrobium sp.
GCCTGCGCATAGACCATGCCGAACACGGCATCCTCGTCGGTATGGCCCTTCACATGGGCGACACCATAGCTGTCGCGGACGATGGTGATGCCCTGGGCTTCGGCCTTCAACCCGGCATCGGCGGCGCCGGCCGCCTGCGCCCGGGCCAGCGCCAGGGTCAGGGTCAGGGTCAGGACGGAAAAAAAGGCAGCAGTGCCGAGCAGGCGCGCGGACAATAAAGCCATAAAACCCTCCCCTTATATGTTTGGCGAACGATGCCTCTTTGCCCTAAGGCTTGCAATCCCCGGCGCCGTTTCCGCGACAATATGAGGGCTCGATGGTTACGTTCCTGATTTCCGCCCTGGTCACCCTGTTTGTGGTGATCGACCCGGTGGGGCTGGGTCCGGCCTTTATCGGGCTCACCTTCGGCATGCCGCGGCCGCTCAAGGCGGGAATCGCGTTCCAGGCCTCTCTCATTGCCTTCGGCGTCCTCGCCGGTTCGGCCCTGTTCGGGGATTGGCTGCTCACCCAGTTGGGGATTTCATTGGCGGCATTCCGCATCGCCGGCGGCCTTCTGCTGTTCGCCATCGCCTTCGAGATGGTGTTCGAGCGAAGGGCCGAGCGTAAAGCCGACCATGCCGGCCAGACGAGTTCCCATATCGCGGCCTTTCCCCTTGCCATCCCGCTGATGGCGGGTCCGGGGGCCATCACCGCCATGGTTCTGCTGGCGGGCGAGATGAGCGGCAAGTCCCTGGGCTTGGCGCTTCTGATCGTGGCGATGGCGCTGATCCTGGTTGTGGCCTACCTGGTGTTCGTCGCCTCTTCCTATCTGGAGCGCCTTCTGGGGGTGCAGGGCCAGGCCGTGTTCGGCCGGCTTCTTGGCGTGCTCCTGGCGGCGTTGGCAGTGCAATATGTGGCCGATGGGGTGCTCGCCTTAGGCAAAGCCCTCGCCTGAGATTGGCGGACCGGCCATAATCTCTTATGGATTCCGTTCGGGACGGGTCGGAGGGGAAGACATGGAATTTTCAAGACGGGCGATGATGACGGGCACGGCGGCGGCCATCGCCATGGCGCCGGGGCTGGCGCGCGCCGCGCCAACCGCGTCGGACGCAGATATTCTTCACCACCGGCTGATCTGCCTCGACACCCATCTCGACATGCCGGCCAATCTGGCGCGGCCGGGCTGGAATGTGATGGAGCGGCACAGCGTCGATGAAGATTTCACCCAGGTGGATTATCCCCGCATGGTCGAAGGCGGCCTCAAGGGCGGGTTCTTCGCCATCTACACGCCCCAGGCGCCGCTGACGCCGGAAGGCATGAGCGCGATGCGCGACGCGGCCTTCCTGCGCGCGGCTGAGATCCGGGAGATGGTGGCGGCCAACCCTGCCCATTTCGAGCTGGCCTTCCTGGCGGAAGATGCGCCGCGCATCGCGGCCGAAAAGAAGATCATCGTCTTCCAGTCCATCGAGAATTCCGGAATCCTGGGTAACGACGTCACCCTCCTCTCGAGTTTCCACAAGCTGGGGGTGCGCATGGCGGGTCCGGTCCATTTCCTCGTCAACCAGTTCGCCGATTCCGCCACCGACAAGAAGCATTGGGGCGGGCTCTCGCCCTTGGGCCGTCAATTCGTGCAGGAGGCCAACGATCTGGGCGTGGTGCTGGACGCGAGCCACGCCTCGGACGATGTCTTCGACCAGATGCTGGAAATGTCGCGCGCGCCGATCATCTGCTCGCACTCGGGCTGCCGCGCGGTTCATGACCATCCCCGCAATCTCGACGATGCCAGGATCAAGAAGCTGGCGGCGGTGGGCGGCAGCATCCAGATGAACACCGTCTATCTGGTGGACGAACCTTCCAATCCCGAACGCCAGAAGGCGGAATCTGCCGCAATGTCAAAAGTCGAGCATCTGGAAGGACTGACGCCGGCTCAGGCCACCGCGCAAATCCGCCAGGCCGGCGCCGAGATGAAAGAGATCAACCGGAAATATCCCGCGCCGCGAGCAACCTTCGACATGTACATGAAGAACATCCTTCATGCCCTCGATCTGGTGGGTCCCGACCATGTGGGCGTGGGCTGCGACTGGGACGGCGGCGGCGGCGTTGCCGGCATGGACGATGTGGCGGCCATCCCGAAAATCACCGAACGGCTGGTGAAGCTGGGCTATACCCAAGCCCAGCTCGCCAATTTCTGGGGCGGCAACGCGCTGCGCATATTGGGAAAGGCACACGCGGCGAGCAAAGCGGCGTAGAGAGCGAGCGACCCGCCAACGCCATCATCATCAGCATCCCCGCGACCGCCCAGCTCCACTGGCGGTGGTTGAGCAAAATACCCACCCGGCAGAATGTCAGGAAGCCTGCCAGAATGATGCCCCAGATTCGTAATTTGGGCACCGCCAGGAAGAGCCGTGATTACCTGCAGCGCACCCATAGCCCTATAGAACTGGCGCGGGTATTCCCGGTGATGAAACCGCGCACGAACATAAGTGGATTGCTCTTCAGGATGTTGCTGATTTTCGTGGAACCCTCCCTCGTTGATGACGATGGTTGAAGCCGCCTTTAAGCGGCCCGCAATTCTTTGACGGCGCGCAACTGCGTGACCGCCTGCAAAGCGCCGCTCATCGCCTTTTCGCGCTGTTCGGGCCCGGTCTGCAGGCCTTCGGCAACCACGATCCCCAGATCGGTGACGCCGATGAAGCCGAACACGCCGCGCAAATAGCTTTCCGCATGTTCGAAAGGCGCTGCCGGCATGCCGGGCTGATAGAAGTTTCCGCGTGAGACCGCGAGAATCACGCGCTTGTTGCCGGCCAGGCCCTCGGGACCGGCGGCGCTGTAGCGAAAGGTCTTACCGGCGACCACGATGCGGTCGATCCAGGCC
>JBOHKF010000282.1:0-3677 GCA_050729015.1 Rhizomicrobium sp.
CGCCGGCGCCGGCGCCGCCGCCGCCCTCGGTCGGGTTACTGGTGCCGCCGCCACCGCCACCGCCGGACCCGGTATTCGCTGTCGCCGATGCGCCGCTGGCGTTTGCCGCCCCTCCTCCGGCCCCTCCAAACGGTGACGCCGCACCGGCGCCACCGGCGCCATATGTCGGGGTGACACTTCCGTCGGTACCGCTGCCGCCTTGCAACCCCAAGCCGGTAGCCGGCGAGGAAATAGAACATGTGCCCCCGGCTGCCGGGACCGCTTGGTTATATCCGCCGCCGCCGCCTTGGCCGCCATTGGCTATGAGAAGAGACGTTCCGAAAGATGTTGGAGTGCCGGTTGCTCCTGCCCCGCCCAATCCCGTGGCATTGCCGCCACCCCCGCCCCCACCGCCGGCGCCGACCATCCGCACTCGCAACTGCCGGCAGTTGGCGGGCGTCGGGTATGTCCCGCTCCCCGCGGTCAGGAGAGTGCGCGTGGGGAGCGGCCGGATCGGCTGAATCTCCGCCTCCATCTGGGCGGCAAGCTGGGAGGCCGTCACATTGACGGTGGTGTTGTTCTGGTCGAGGACAAACTTCTCGGTGCCGGAAAATGGCGTCTGCGCCGAAGGCAGTTGGCTGATGGTGGATGTCGTTTGGGTCATCACTGCACTCAGGTTCGGATCAGCACGGTTTGGGAATCGGCGACGAGGTAAAGCCCGCTATCGGTGAGGAGATAGACCACCGGCTCGAAGATGAAATATTGCGCCGCCTCGAAGCGCGGGTTGAGGGTCAGAAGAAACGCGCCCTGATCGCTCACCAGATAATCGCCGTCGGGCGGCTGCCAGAGCTGGTCGGGCTCGTTCTCGGCCGTCCATGACGCGGCTGTGGCCGCCTCGCCGCTCCAGGCCGTGGCTGTCGCCGCGGCCGGCGTCCAGCCGACATCGCCGCTGGGGCTTCCCGGCCCACTCACGCCACAATCCTCACGCCACGATCCTCACGCTACAATTCTGGGCGGCATCGCGAGTTCGGCCGCGCCGCGCTCGATTTTATCCGCCGCCACGATGTCGGACAGAATGGTCTCGAACGCCTCGCTCCACATCGGCACCCGGCCGTCGTCCTTGAGATAGGGTGCTGCCTGGAGAAGCGCGCCGTAGAGATAGGCATCCGGGTGAGAAGCGGAGAGCCAGTTGCCGGCGATGTTCTGGGCCAGCGCCGGAATTCTCTGCCAATAGGTGAGCTCGGCCGGCACGCTGCCGCCCGTCCACGGCCAGAATTGGAAACTCGCGCCCACCACCGCGAAGCGCTGAAGGCTGTCGCCCACCTCGAATTGGAACGATTTGAGATCGTTCATTTCCGCCGGCGCCGCCATTTGCAGCCGCAGAAGGCCGCTCGCCGTCGGCGCGCCGGTGATATAGATGGTGTTAACCCCCATGAAATCCGCCGGCACATTGACGAACTCCGCGGTGATCGTCGTGTCGACGCGGGCCAGCATCGGCCGGACCGGGCCGTCCTTCAGAAGCCGACGCGACATCTGCGCTTCCGCCGCGGCGATGAAATCGGGAATGGTCGCGGTCAGATCGGCGCGATTGAGCCAGTCGGCGATACTGGCCTCAAGCCCGCCATAGGTGCCGTCGAGCGCCATCTCAGCACCCCGCCACGAAATCCGAAGTCCGCAGATACGCCCAATTGGAATCGTCCAGCTTGCGCTTGATGAATTTCGGGTCCTGGAGAGTCTTCATCGATTCGGCCATGGTGGCGCCGCGGGCCAGCAGATCGTTCAGCCAGCCCAGCAGCACCACATTGGGGATCGAGGCCAGCCGGCGCAGGTCGCGCGACGGCGTGTAGCCGTCATTGTGGTTGGCCATCGCCCGGTTGCGTTCGAGAATGGGCTCGACGTCCTGGCTGGACGCGACCGTGTAGGTCCCGTCGCCATGGTCGATCCATTCATGGCGGACGCCATGCTCGGTCAAAAGCGGAACTGGCGCTCGACTCATGTCCCTATCGCTCAGGCGATTTCCGCAAGCCCGCGTTGTTCGAGCGACCGGGCGGTTCGTGGCGAGACATCGAGCACGTCGCCGGCCTTGGCCTTGGTGTCGCCCGCCACCGCGACATGCTCGCCGGTGGAGATTTTACCGGCGCCGAACTTGGTCACGCGCACTTTCACGATGCCGTCCAGTGTTTCCGTGGCGGCTTGAGGTATCTTCGGCAATGCTGCCTCCTATTTGTAGCGATAGTGGCCGGGCTGGCCGGGAAGCATGTGGCCCTTGTCTTCGGGCGCATAGGAGCCGTCCAGCACTTTGGCTTTGCCGAGATTTGGGATCCCGAGATTTGGTGTCGCTTTCGGCGCCTTCGGCTCCGGCGCTTTTGGCATCGGGGCGGTGCCGGCCTTACCGCCGAGAATGCGGTCCGCCTTGGCGTCTATCTTTGCCTTGGCCGAGGACGAGAGCTTGCCCTTGTTCTCTTCCTGGCTGGCGCGGGCCTTGGCGTTGGCGGCATGCGCCTTGTCCGGCATCGGATAGGCCTTCCTGCCGGGCATACCGAAATCGCTCTTGGGAAGCGTGTCGCGGGCTTTGGTCGAGAGTTTCATGGGATTTCTCCTTTGGGTGGAACCGATCGGTAACATTTGAGGCAGCTACTGGATATGTCTCAGAGCGCCTTGGGACAACTTATCGGAAAGGATGCGCAATCGGTCGCGCGCTGGGAAAAGAGGGGCCGCGTTCCCAAGATGGCCGAACGTATGATTCGCTTGGTCTATCGAGATTGTCTGGACGGTCAGGTCGGCACTCTCAAGGAGATCGTTGCGCGCCTTAATAAGATTGACCGGCAGGCCTATGAAAAGATGAAATTTGAAAGAGGCTCTCATGGCTGGAAGGCTAAAGCCGCCCGGCAGTCTCTCTCTGAATTTCCAACCGCCTCATGATACGCCTTCACAAGTTTGGAATCGCCAATAATATCAATTTGTTGCCGGGTAGAGCACGCGGACTCCGTTGGCGCGTTCTGGAAAGTACGGGTTGACAGACCTTCCATACACACCGGATATAACCCCTTGACTTGCTCCCCCTCGGACTTGGCCGAAAGGTCCCCGAGGGGGTTTTCCTTTGAGGGCACGAATGGCCGGCGAGCCGCCCATCAAATACGCGATGGGCTTTTTTGACGGACAAAACTTGTACCGTCATGCCAAATCCGCCTTTGGGCATACCCATCCAAATTACGATCCCAAGAAAATGCACGCGGCTGTTTGTGCGGCGAATGGCTGGGTCCCAAATGCCGTGAGATTCTACACCGGCGTGCCCCTTCAGCGACACGATCCGATGTGGACTGCCTATTGGGCGAACCGCATTTTGGCGATGAAGCGAGCGGGTATCGTCACCACCACGCGCCATCTTCGATACCACCAGGAGAAAATCGAGGTCGATGGAACGATCTCAACGGTGCTGACGGCGCACGAAAAGGGGATTGACGTCCGGCAGGCGCTAGACGTCGTTTCTTGCGCGCTCAACGAACAGTACAAATTTGCCGTTATTTACAGCCAGGATCAGGACCTGTGCGAGGTGGTCGAAGACGTCAAGAAGATCGCCAAGAAAACCAGCAGGCAGATCGAATTGACTTGTGCCTTTCCGGATGGGCCAAACGCCAGTTTCAGGCGCGGAATAGACGGTACGAAGTGGTTTAAGATGGACGAGGCCTTTTATAATT
>JBOHKF010000283.1:0-2795 GCA_050729015.1 Rhizomicrobium sp.
GGGCAACGCCTTCCGGATCGCCGACAAGCATCACCGGCGCGATGCTATCGCCAAGGCCCGCAAAGGTCTGGCGGAGACTTACCTGGGCGAGGGCGAAGGCAAGGTGTCCGCCGCGACCTTCGCGAGCCTCATGCACGATGTCGAGGCGCATGTGATGCGCTCCCAGGTGCTCGACACCAAAAAGCGGGTGGATGGCCGTGATTTGGAGACCGTGCGGCCGATCGTGGCGGAAGTGGGGGTGCTTCCCCGCACCCATGGCTCGGCGCTGTTCACCCGCGGCGAAACCCAGGCGCTGGTGGTGGCGACGCTGGGCACCGCCGAGGACGAGCAGTTCGTGGATCGATTGGAGGGCACCACCAAGCAGACATTCATGCTGCACTATAATTTTCCACCCTATTCGGTTGGCGAAACGGGCCGCATGGGTGCCCCCGGTCGCCGCGAGATCGGACACGGCAAACTCGCCTGGCGCGCCATCCATCCCATGTTGCCGGCGCCGGAAAGCTTCCCTTACACCATCCGGGTGGTGTCGGAGATTACCGAATCCAACGGTTCGTCCTCGATGGCCACGGTTTGCGGCACCTCGCTTGCCTTGATGGACGCCGGCGTTCCCATCACCAAACCCACCGCGGGCATTGCGATGGGACTGATCCTGGAGGGTCCGCGCTATGTGATCCTTTCCGACATCCTGGGGGACGAGGACCATCTGGGCGACATGGATTTCAAGGTGGCAGGCACCGAAGACGGCGTTACCTCGCTTCAGATGGACATCAAGATCGCGGGCATCACCGAAGAGATCATGAAAGCGGCGCTGGCACAGGCCAAGAGCGGTCGGATGCACATCCTTCGCGAAATGAACAAGGCGATTACCGGGGCGCGCGCCCAGTTGGGCGAATATGCGCCACGCATCGAGCAGATAAAGATTCCCACGGACAAGATACGCGACGTGATCGGGACCGGGGGCAAGGTGATCCGCGAGATTGTGGAAAAGACGGGTGCCAAGATCAATGTCGAGGATGACGGCACCGTGAAGATCGCCTCTCCGGACGGAGATTCGATCCGGGCAGCGGTCAAGTGGATCAAATCCCTCACCGCCGAGCCGGAGGTCGGCGAGATCTATGACGGCAAGATTGTCAAGGTGATGGATTTCGGCGCCTTCGTGAATTTCTTCGGCCCCAAGGACGGACTGGTCCATGTGAGCGAATTGGCGCCCCAACGGGTGGCCAAGCCCTCCGACGTGGTCAAGGAAGGCCAGGCGGTGAAAGTGAAACTCCTGGGCTTCGACGACCGGGGCAAGGTGCGTCTTTCCATGAAGCAGGTGGATCAGGAGACCGGAGAGGACCTTTCGAAGAAAGGGGCGGTCGGCGCCAAAGCCCACGCGCCGTGAAGGGCGTCCGTCGGCGCGACCAATTTGCCTAGGGATCTGCGACCACGTTAGTTTCCGCGCGCTCTTCGAAGGGGTTCCCCCGCTTGACGGTGCTGATGCGGCTGATCGCCCTGATCATGATCGTGACGGCGCTGGTGCTGTTGGGCGCCGATGCCTTGACCTCGCTCGAGAAGGGCGGGGAGATCACGGTGAGGTCCTTCGGACAGGTCTGGTCCATTCTGGCGCCGGCGTCGCTCGCGCATTTCAAGGAATGGGTTCAGCATCATCTGCCTTTCCTGGCGCAAGGCGTCTACTCCGCGCTGGCGATGCCGGGATGGGGATTGATCGGCGTGGTGGGCGTGCTGATCGCCTTCATTTTCGGCCGCAAGCCGGGACTGGAGTAGAGCAAATCCAGGAAAAGTGGGCAGCGATTTTCCGCCCCGATTTGCGACCAAGAAAATACTTGGAACGGATCGCCGAAGTCCATGAAACGGCGATCCGCTCTATAGACCGGCGCGATTTGGTCATCGGTTCTTCCCGGGAACCCAAAGCACGTCGCCTGTGCCCTTGGCGTTCGCGATCCGCGCGATCACGAAAAGATGGTCCGAGAGCCGATTGGCGTATTGAAGCGCCAGGGGGTTGACGGGCTCTTCCGCCGATAGCGCCACGATGGCGCGTTCGGCGCGGCGCGCAATGGCACGGGCGAGATGGAGATGGGCGGCCGACCCCGTGCCGCCCGGAAGAATGAACGAAGCCAGCGGCGAGAGGCTCGCGTTCATGGCGTCGATCTCCCGCTCCAGGCGTTCGACTTGCAGGGCGGTGATGCGCAAATCCCTTTCGCCCTGTGCTGGCGTGCTGAGATCGGCGCCAAGGTCGAACAGATCGTGTTGAATCCGTGCGAGCATTGCATCCGCGTCGCTTGCCGCGTCCAACCGCGCCAGGCCGATGGCACTGGACGCCTCATCCACCGCGCCCATGGCCTCCACCCGAAGCGAGGACTTGGCCGTGCGGGCGCCGCCGGTAAGGCCGGTTCGGCCCTCGTCGCCGGTCCGGGTGTAGATCTTGTTGAGCTTGACCATGGCTGTCTCTGTGGCGATGTCGAAACGAAGATGATGGTCGTGCAAGTACCATCCTAGCGAGTTGTCGTTCGAGGGCCAAACCGGCCGCCGAGAGATCGCTTCGCACTTTCCCCGGAATTCCTATATGCTCGTCCGAGCCCTAAGCGAAAAAAGCGTGCCCGATGCCGGTGGAAGTGCCCGAAATCGTTGAAGTCGATTCCACCCGCGTGGCCTGTGACGGCATCGGCGGCGGGCTTGGCCATCCGCGCGTCTATCTGGAAATGGGCGACGAGAATTTCGTCGAATGCCCTTATTGCGACCGCCGCTTTGTGCTGAAAGACGGCGCAGGCCATTCGCATTGACCGCTCTGAAAA
>JBOHKF010000284.1:0-3559 GCA_050729015.1 Rhizomicrobium sp.
CCTCCCAGCGATCCTGCGGCGTGGAGGGTCCAGTACGCGCGATAAAGCTCAAGGCTCGGCAGATCATGTCGGCAGGAGCGATGCCGCCAAGCGCGTCGCGTTCGTTCAGGGCGGAGGCGAGCAAAACCGGTGCTGCGACCTCGTCCAGCTGGATGCCGCCCCAGTAAGGCTCGCCGTCCAGCCATTGGTTCTGGTGCCAGTGCCCGTCCGCCTGCTGCGTGGCCATGAGATAGGTCAGCGTCCGGCGCGCTTCCTCTTCCGCACCAACCGCCAGGAAAGCGGTGGCGCACTGCACAAGGTCCCGCGGCCAAACCAGATGGTACCCGCCGCGATCATCGCGGGTGTTTCCCCAGGGGATGCTAAGGCTCGCGACTGTTGCCCCTGGCTGAGTCTTGTCGCAATGGCTCTTGAGCACTGTAAGCGAGGCATGGAACTGCGCCTTCAGCTTGCCGGCCTCCTCGACTGGAAGCAGGGTCTTTTTCTCGCGGCGCTGGTGCCAGCGCTCCCACATCTTCATCTGCCTGCCCAGCACCTGCTCGAAGGGCTCGGCAAGCGCGCTCCGCGCCAGGGTTGCGGCCGCGTCCACATTCCTTCCAAATCCCAGCGCGATCGTGGTTTGCCGCGCAAGACGCGAGATCATGGCCACATTGCCGGGGCCCGCATCGCTGTAGCGCCAGGTCAACCGTCCGTTTCTGTGAAAATCCTGCCAGCCGTCGCTCACGCCGACATAGCCCGCGCTCATGTCGGCCAAGGCGTCCTCGCCCCGACCGTCAACGGCTGCCAAGGCTAGCGCATAGGGGCCTTGGGCGGCGCCCAACACATGGCGTGCGCCCGATTGTACGACTGCAGCGGTATTGTCATTCCCGGTGGCGCCAAGCCTGGGCGCAAGAAGCACATAGGGGCGAAGCGCGTCGTCGCCATCGAGCGCGACATCCACAACCAGAACATCGCGGCTGGTATCGGGGGTTATTCGCAGGTGCAGGCGAAAACGCTCATGGGTGTGGACGATTTCGGCAGGGGTGCCGGGCCCCGGAAGGTGAAGCGAATAATTTTCCAGCCGTTTCACCTCGATCCAGAACCCTTCGCCATCGGCAACGATGAATCCCAGATCGCGGATCTGCGGCATGTCCACACGAGGATAATAGACTTCGTTGACGATGCCGAAGCCAAGGGTGAACCAGATGCGTGATTCACCGAGCGCGCACCCGACAAGGTCTTTCGCACTGCTGGTCCAGGTTGGAGCGATGCCGGGATGACCTGGAGCGGTTTTTCTTTGCATCGGCCTTCCGCCTGGGATTGTCTCTCTATACTTATAGGGAATGGCGGTTGCCGAATTATTGCTTTTTTTCCATCACTTGGTCATGGGTTGCGCTTTTGGGGACGCCGAGTCGGCAACTGGTGTCATGGATTCCCAAGTCCGCTGGCGCCCCTGCTGCGACCGAGACCCATCCAGCGCATGTTCTCGCGCCCAAACAGAATAGCGGCGGGGCGATACACGTCGGATTCATGATTCATGCGCCCGGCTTGGCAGATTGCTGCTGTCTCATTAACCGCCCACGCTTAACCGCCCACGCTGGCGCCAACGGACCACGCAGGATGCTTGCGCTTGGAACCTCTCGCCGGCACCAAATTCCCAGACCGCAAAACAGCAGTAGTGAAATCGGGATTTTCGCAACTGCCCGGCGAATTGGATGTATGGTCGCGTGTCTGGCGCCTTGCGATCGAGGTCACCATGAACACGCTTTCCTGGCGAAGCGCGACCGCGCTGGCGGCGGTTTTTGCGGCGCGAGGAGCCGCTGCCGCCACTCCAGCGCCGCCGGGCCCGACCGTGGCGATGCCGCCGGGCCAGCATCTGAAAGATGGCGAATATATCAGCGATCCAGAGGAATTTCAGTGGGGAGCAGTGCAGGTCAAGGTGACGATCCACGCCGGCGCGATTACCGACGTGGCCTTCCTGCAAATGCCCGGCCACCGCGAAGTGTCGATCGAGCTCAGCGCCATGTCCAAGCCCATCCTGATCAGCGAGGCGATTCAGAAACAGACCGCCCTGGTCCATATCGTGGCATCGGCCAGTTTCACCAGCCTGGCCTTTCAGGCGGCTATGGCCGATACACTTAAAAAGGCGACGCGCTAGGCGGCGGCTGATCTTGTAATCGTCTTCTTGCCGACTAAAGATAGATGCGTTCCGAGGGACGGTATGTGAAAATGCGCCTGTTTGCGATTGCCGCTGTGGCCGGTGCGGCGCTGTGCGGCGTATCCGGGCTGCTCTACGCCCAGGACGTCAGCTTGTACGACGGCGTCATACCCTCCCGCTCGGTCTGGAGCGGCGTTTACACAATGGACCAGGTCGCCAAGGGCAGGAAGCTGTACGAAGAAGCCTGCGCCCAGTGTCATCTGCCGCAGCTTCAGGGCGACGGATCGGAAGGCGTGCCGCCGCTGGTCGGAACGCACTTCATGGTCGATTGGGATAGCATTCCCCTCTCCGATCTGGTGCGGCACATGCACGCCCAGCCCAATGACACTCCCGGCGATATCGACACCGAGGCTGCCACCAACCTGACGGCCTTCATCCTGTTCTCGAACCAGGTTCCCGCCGGCAAGACGCCGCTGCCGGACAACCAGCGGGCCGTGGCGCAAATCCGGATCACGGCCGAGAAGCCGAAATAGGTTTCGGGTTCTGCTGCAAGGATGGATTTCCGGACTCGCTGCAATAGGCGCATTGACCGGACGGCGGCGCCGTGGAAACTCGCCACCATAAACGTTCGGCCGCCAGCAGGTTCCCGAGACCCGGGAACCGGGGCATACGAGGAACGCCCGCCATGCGTGAAACCCGCATCATCATGGGGATGCCGGTAACCTTGTCGGTGGCGGATGCGCATGCCGCGCAGCACGATCTGGATGTCGTATTCGATGAATTCACTGCCGTCGACAACCAGTTCAGTGTCTACAAGCAGAACAGCGAGATCAGCCGCATCAATCGCGGCGAGATCGCGGCCGAGGCCTACAGCTCCCGAATGCGGGAGGTAATCGAACTGTGCGAAAAGACCAGGTCGGAAACAGGCGGCTATTTCGATATCGCGCGTCCCGACGGCACGCTTGATCCGTCCGGGGTGGTCAAGGGTTGGGCCATCCTGGGTGCGGCGCGGATGCTGGCTACAAGGGGTTTCGAGAATTACTTCGTTGAGGCCGGCGGCGACATCCAGGCTTGCGGCAAGAGCGAAGAAGGCGTGGACTGGCGCGTCGGGATCCGCAATCCCTTCGAGCCCGATCAGATCGTGAAGATACTGATACCGCGCGAAAAGGGCGTCGCCACCTCCGGCAACTATGTTCGCGGCAACCACATCTATAACCCACATAGCGGCCAGTATGTCTCGGACGATATCGTCAGCCTGACGGTGATCGGTCCCGACATACTGGAAGCGGACCGTTACGCCACGGCCGCCTTCGCCATGGGGCGGGAGGGCATTTTCTTCATCGAGCGCAGCGCCGGGCTGGAAGGTTATGAGATTAACGCCACCGGGATCGCGCGCATGACAACCGGACTTGCAAGATATTTTCC
>JBOHKF010000285.1:0-5607 GCA_050729015.1 Rhizomicrobium sp.
GCCATCGCCCGCGACATCGCCCGTGCCCATGGGGGCGAGATCGTGCTCGATAAAAGCGCGCTTGGGGGACTCAAAGCGACGATCCGATTACCAGTTTAGATTCGCCGCAGGTCTTCTGCCCGCTTGCGCGCCGCATGAATGGCGCGCTTCATCAGCCCGGCGAGGCCATCGTCGCCCATCAGAACCTCGAGCGCAGCTGCGGTCGTGCCGCCAGGGCTGGTGACGGCCTCGCGCAAAGCCCGCGCCGAAGATTTCTCATTTGCCAGCAAGGCTCCGGCGCCGGCCATCGTGAGCCGCGCGAATCGCTCGGCCTGGGATCGGGGCAGGCCTTCGGCGACGCCCGCTTCCGTCATCGCTTCCGCCATCAGGAACAGATAGGCGGGGCCGGAGCCCGACAACGCCGTCACTGCATCTATCAGATCCTCATTCGCCACCCAGAGCGTCTCGCCCAGCGCCGAAAGCAGCTTTTCGGCCCGCGTCCTGTCCGCTTTGGTGGCGCCGGGTGCCGCAAACAGGCCGGTAACACCCTGGCCGATCGCCCCCGGCGTGTTGGGCATGGCGCGCACGATGCGAGACGTCGCCCCCCATGCCTTGAACAAAATCTCGGTGGGGGTGCCCGCCGCCACGGAAATCATCAGAGCGCCGCGCTGGGCGACGGGCGCAAGCTTCGGGGCTTCGCTTCTCAGCACTTGCGGCTTCAGCGCCACCAGGCAAACCGAATTCCCTTTTGCCCCGATTTGGCCGACCGAGGCCAGCAAAGTGACGGCATTCTTCCTCGCCAGAAGACGCAACTCCCGAGAGGGCTTGGGTTCGACCACGATCACGGGACCGATCTTCCGGGACAGCCAGCCTCCGAGCAAGGCACTGCCCATGCGGCCCGCGCCCACCAGAAGCAGGTGCGGGCGCTTCACGCCCGTCCCGCGCACTCCAGCACGGCCGCGGCCACGGCCTCCTCGGCGCTCTTGCCGCCCCACAGCACGAATTGGAAGGCGGGGTAGTAATGCTCACATGCTTCGAGCGCCAGATTGAGCAATGCTTCGCACTGCGAGGCGCTGGCTTCGGCGCCGGGAAAAATCATCGCATGGCGGAACATGATGGTGCCGTCCTCGTGAAGGAGGTCGAAATGGCCCAGCCAGAGCCTGGCGTTCACGTACATGAGGAGGTCGGCTACGTTCTGCCGCCGCACATCCTCCGTCACCCGCATGTCAAAAGTCGAGGTGAGGTGGAGCGACTGGAGGTCTTCGCGCCAGGAAAAGCTGAAATGGTGGTCGCTCCATTTGCCGGCCACCGAAAGGTTCAACTCATCGCGTCCCGCCCGTTCGAAGCTCCAGCCATGATTCTCCACCGTCCGCTCCAACAGATCGATGGGATGGGGCGCGAGCGTGAATTCGTCATGGGGACTGAGGGGCATATCGGCTCCAGACCACAAAGCGAAGCAGTTACCACTCAAACTGGCACAAGATTTTGCGATTACACAAGAGTCCCGGGACTCGGGCGGCGGGGACTCTTTCAAGATTCCACAGCTTTGAGAGTCTCTTCTAGCCACCCTTGCGAGACGAGAGCTCGGTCTCCAATTGGGTGACGCGGGCGGCCAGCGCCTCGTTCTCGGTGCGGGCCTTGGCCGCCATCGCCTTGACCGCCTCGAACTCTTCGCGGGGGACGAAATCCATGTCCGCGACCAGCCGCTCCAGACGCTGCCGCACGAACGTGTCTATTTCTGCCCGCACACCCTGGGCCACGCCGGCCGCGTCGGTGAACATCTTGGCCATGCCGTCCAAGAACGGATTGTCGGTTTGCGCCATGCTTCACTCCTTCCGAGGCTATATGGAGAAGGCCGCTGCTTGACACAATGGCCTTGCCCGCGCGAGTTGGGATCATGTTCCTGGCGATAATCCCCTATCCTCACATGGATCCGGTGCTGGTCCATTTGGGACCATTCGCCATCCGCTGGTATGCGTTGGCCTACATCGCCGCCCTCCTGTTCGCCTGGTGGGGCATCGCCCGGGCCTTGCGCACGCCATCCTTGTGGAAGGACCCGCCGTTCAATGGCTGCCCGCCGGCCACGGAAGAGCAGATCGGCGATCTGGTGGTTTGGTGCACCTTTGGCGTGATCCTGGGCGGGCGGCTGGGCTGGGATCTGATTTATGGGGTGGGGCTTTGCGGCATGTCTCCGGACGCCCCTTACTGCCATGGCCTGCCTTACGCCTTCCTTGCCAATCCCGTGGAAATCGTCGCCGCTTGGCAAGGAGGGATGTCGTTTCATGGCGGCCTGCTTGGCGTCGCGATCGCGGTCTGGCTGTTCTGCCGGCGCCGCAAGCTTGCGCTTCTTCCCATCGGCGACCTCGCCTGCGCCTTCGCGCCGCTTGGCCTTTTCTTCGGCCGCATCGCGAATTTCGTGAATGGCGAATTGTGGGGGCGGGTGACCAATGTGCCCTGGGCGATGGTTTTCCCCCGCGCCGGGCCGTTGCCCCGCCATCCCAGCCAACTCTACGAAGCGGCGATGGAAGGGCTTCTGCTGTTTGCCATCGTCCAAGTGGCCTTTCGCGTCTTTCGCGCCCAGGACCGTCCGGGGCTCATCTGCGCCATCTTCTTCCTGGGTTACGGAACGTTCCGTTTCATTGCGGAATTCTTCCGCGAGCCCGATGCCCCTTTCCTCGGTCCCGTCAGCATGGGGATGGCGCTCTCCGTTCCTGTCTGGCTTGCGGCCGCGGCATTGTTTGCGGTGGCTTTCAGGACGCGGACATGAGCGGGCTGAACGGCCGCATCGCAAAGCTGATCGAGGTCCAGGGTCCCATCTCGGTCGCGCAGTACATGACCTTGGCCCTGCACGACCCGGACGATGGCTATTACGCCAGCCGCGAGCCTTTCGGCGCCAAGGGCGATTTCGTGACCGCGCCCGAGATAAGCCAGATGTTCGGCGAACTGCTGGCTCTGTGGTGCGTGCAAGTCTGGAACGACCAGGGCAGGCCCGCAGGAACCAGGCTGGTCGAGTTGGGACCTGGCCTTGGCACTCTGATGGCCGATGCGCTCAAGGCCTGGAAGCGGGTGCCGGATTTTCTCGACCAGGTGGAATTGGTGCTGGTGGAGTCGAGTCCGCGGCTTGAAGCAGTTCAGCGCCAGCGGCTGAAGAGTGCGGGTGTTCGCATTTCCTGGCGGGCCCGGTTCGATCTCGCGCGGTCGCCTCTGCTGGTGCTCGCCAACGAATTCTTCGACGCCCTGCCTATCCGGCAATATGTGAAAACCCGGCGCGGGTGGTGCGAGCGCATGGTGGTGGCGACGGAGGGCGCATTGGCGCTGGCCCTGGCGCCGGTTCCCACGCCCATGGCGGCCATTCCGGTTTCGCGCGCCGGCGCCCCCGAAGGCGGCATTTACGAAGTCTGCTGCCCGGGCACGGCCCTGAGCCAGGAAATCGCCTACGAGATCGCGTCTCACGGCGGAGGCGCTCTTATCGTGGATTATGGTTACGGGAAGATCGGCTTCGCCGAGACGCTCCAGGCTGTGGGCTCCCATCGCTTTGCGTGCCTTCTTGCAGAGCCGGGCCGTCACGATCTTTCCGCCCACGTGGATTTCATGGCTTTGGGTGAAGCAGCGCGGCGGGGAGGCGCGGTCGTCTTCGGCCCGGAGCTTCAAGGGGCTTTGCTGGAGCGATTGGGCATCAGCCTCAGAGCGCGGCAATTGCGGAAATCCCACCCTTCCGAGACGGCGAGACTCGAGGCCGCGCGCAACCGGTTGACGGAGCCTGATGCGATGGGGAAGTTGTTTCAGGCGATGGCGATCATGCCGCCTTCCGCCCTTCCTCCGCCGGGGTTCGAATAAGGGTTCAAATAAGGGTTCGAATAAAAGCTCGACCACAAGCCATGCAGATGCACCGTGCCCGGAATCTGGAGAGTTGCAACGGAATTGTACACGGCTTCCTCACGCGCGACGGCGGCGTTTCCCAGGGTCCGTACGAGAGCCTCAATTGCGGCCCGGGGTCGGCCGACGACAGGGCCAAAGTCCGCGAAAATCGCGCCCGCGCCGCGGCAGCCCTGATGCCGGGGGGCCGTCTCGTCACCAACGCCCAGATCCATGGCGCCATCGTTCATGTTGTGGATGAAAAGTGGGATTTTGCCTTGCCGCACGAAGGCGATGGGCTGGTTACGACTCTGCCGGGCATCCTGCTTGGCATCCTTACCGCCGATTGCGCGCCGGTCCTGTTGGCGGATGCGGAAAGAGGGGTGATCGGCGCCGCTCACGCCGGATGGAAAGGCGCGTTGGGGGGGGGCTTGGAAGCCACCATCGCCGTCATGGAAAAGGCGGGGGCCAGGTCGGCGAAAATCGCCACCGCGATCGGGCCTGCCATCGGCCAGGCCGATTACGAAGTGGGCCAGGATCTGCGAGATCGCTTTGGCGCCCAAGGTGCGGCGTTCTTCACCCCTGCAAGGCCCAAGCACTTCCACTTCGATCTGCCACGGTATGTCGCCTATCGGCTCAAAGAGGCTGGCATCGGCTCGGTGACGGCTTTGGGCCTCTGCACCTATCCCGTGGCCAACCGTTTTTTCAGCTATCGGCGGGCCGTGCACCTGGGCGAACCCGATTATGGCCGGCAATTGTCGGCGATTGCGCTGACCGGCCTCGGAAACGCTTGAGTTTCCCGCGAGCGAGACCCCATCCTTGTTGCGGCTGCGCGCTGCGCCCGCTACAAGCCCCACATCAAAACTTCCGGGGGCCAAAGGCGCAATGACGGATCTCAATGGTTCGCGAGGCATGCGCCTGATCGCAGGCAACTCCAACCACATCCTGGCCGCGGACATCGGCCGCTATCTCGCGCTGGATCCGGTCAAGGCCCAGGTGCGCCGCTTCGCCGACATGGAGGTGTTCGTGGAGGTGCAGGAGAATGTTCGCGGCGAAGACATGTTCGTGATCCAATCGACCAGCTATCCCGCTAACGACAATCTGATGGAATTGCTGATCATGATCGACGCGCTAAGGCGCGCCTCGGCGCGGCGCATTACCGCGGTGATCCCTTATTTCGGCTATGCCCGACAGGACAGAAAGGTGGGACCGCGCACCCCCATTTCCGCCAAGCTGGTGGCCAATCTCATCACCGAGGCCGGCGCCAGCCGGGTGCTCACGGTGGATTTGCATGCCGGCCAGATTCAGGGCTTTTTCGACATTCCCACCGACAATCTTTTCGCGATGCCGGTCATTGTGAAGGACATCAAGGCCCATCACGGATCAAGGCTGCCGATGGTAGTCTCGCCCGACGTGGGCGGGGTGGTCAGGGCTCGCGCTCTGGCGCGGCGGCTGGGCACGGAGTTGGCTATCGTGGACAAGCGCCGCGAACGGGCTGGCGAGTCTGAAGTAATGAACATCATCGGCGATGTGGAGGGAAAGGCCTGCGTGCTGATAGACGACATCGTCGATTCCGGGGGCACCCTATGCAACGCCGCCGATGCCCTTCTCAGGAATGGCGCGACCGACGTCTACGCCTACGCCACCCACGGCGTGCTCTCGGGCGGCGCCGTGCAGCGGATCGGGAATTCGCGGCTCAAGTCCACGGTGGTGACGGACTCTATTGAGGCCACACCGGAGATGAAGGACTGTCCCAATATCCGCAGTATCACC
>JBOHKF010000286.1:0-6271 GCA_050729015.1 Rhizomicrobium sp.
GGGCAGGCCGTCCCTATTTTTATTGGGATTTTGAAAAACTCAGATGGACCGTGATCTTGTCGCCGTCCTTCACATTGGCAAGCGAAGCCGGCGGAAAGTGCAGCTTGAGCGCGTGGCTTCCTGCATCCACGTCGATCATACCGGTTTGACTGTCCACATCCGTGACGGTGCCCATCATGGAATGCGAACCCATCATGGAGCCCATCATTTTGGCTTGAGCGATGGTCGGTGCCACCGCCACTGCCAGGGCCCCAGCTAGAATGAGTTTGGTGATGCCGTTCATAATTTAATCCTCCATGGCTACATGGGGTTAATGCGAACGGTCAGGCACCGTTCCCCATTGCTCTGATCCGATCGGGCAGACCCACATTTGTCGAGAAGGAAGTTCCGCTTGCGACTCGACCTTCGAATAGCGGGATTTCCAGCGCTAGGCGGACCGGCGGAACAGAAGCGAGGAAATCCAGCCCATGATCAGCGCCATCAGAACCGTAGCCAGTCCATAGGCAAAAGGTCGGCTGTGGGCGAAGTTGAAGAGCCGACGCTCCAGGCCGGTCTGATCTATGAACAGCGGCGTGGATTGTGCGCTCACCACCTTTCCGCTTCGGAAAAGATAGACTTCGACATTGTACTGGCCTCGCATCACGTCCGCCGGGACCGGCACATGGGCGCGAAACAAGGTTTCGCTGAGAAACTCGACGCCTCCCGGCACGTCCGAATAAAGGCGGTCGGCGGCGAGCAGGCGCAGCGCTGCCTGGCGGAACGGTTCGTAATCGTGATGGCTGTGGACGCTCGCCGGCAGCAGATTCCGGGCCCCCAACCCATGACGCGCGAGCACGGCGGGTGAGGCAATGGCGGCAAGCGGCCGGGTGCTTGCCAGGAAATAATAGGATGGCATGCGGGACAGATTGGCCGCGTCGTCATTGATCCACACCCCTGCCACCCGATCGCGCCGGCGCACCGTAATGTCCGTGTCGGGCCCACGCACCACCACCACCACATCCTTGGGCTGATGATTTCCGCCTTCTACCGCCCCGAACACGACGATGTCGCTGCCGGTGTAGTTGGAGGTGATCTGGATGAGATCCTGGCTTACGCCGGAGATCACTTGCTGGGCTTGAGCGGGGACAGAAGCCAGCAACAGGCAGAGAAGAAGGACGTGCCTCACAACAGTCCTCCGAGGCTGTAGATGTCCTTTGGCGGCACGATCAGGCCCCACAGGAGTCGCGCGCCTACGGCAAGCACCAGGAGCGCCAGCAGCAGGCGTATCTGCTCGCCCCTGAGCCGGGCGCCGGCGCGCACGCCGAACTGGGCGCCGATCACCCCGCCTACGACCAGGATCGCCCCCAGCACGATATCCACCGCGAAATTGCTGGTGGCCTGCAGCAGGGTGGTGACCACGGCCACGCTGATGATCTGCACCAGTGACGTGCCCACCACCACATTGGTGGGCATGCGCAACAGATAGATCATGGCCGGAACGATGATGAAGCCCCCGCCGATGCCCATCACCGCGCTCATCGCAGCCACCAGGAAGCCGATGGCAATCGGCGGGATCACGCTGATGTAAAGCCGCGATTGGCGAAAACGCATCTTGAAGGGAAGGCCGTGTATCCAGACATGGTTGACAGGATGAAGGCGCCTGGACGCCCGCCCCCTGGTCCGGGCGCGCAAGGTCTTGACGCTTTCGTTCAGCATGATCCCGCCGACGATGGCGAGCATGGGCACATAGGTGAGCGAGACCGCCAGGTCCATCTGGCCCGCCCGCCGCATCACCGTGAACAGCCAGACACCGGCGCCCGTGCCGGCGAGGCCGCCCAGCATCATCACCCCCGCCATCTTGAAATCTATCGCCCGGCGCTTCCATTGCGTGATGGCGCCGGAGACCGAGGACGCGGTGATGTGGGTCATGGTGGTGGCGACGGCGACACCGGAGGGAATCCCATAAAACACCAACAGCGGCGTCAGCAGAAATCCGCCTCCCACGCCGAACAGGCCCGAGATGAACCCCACCCCTAGACCCATAGCCAGGATTGCCATCCACTGGACCGACATGTCCGCTATGGGAAGATAGATTTCCATGCCCTGGTTCGCGTGAGGAATATGGGAATCGCAGAGCCCGGATCGGCGCGACAGGACAATGTGCGCGTCCGTCGCCCGAGGGTCAACCGCGGCGCCTTTTCATTGAGGGGACTTACGGCGCCGTATTGGCGCGCTGGTCCAGCGGCAACGGATGAAAATCGCGCGCCGCCCGCTCTTCGGCCTGGAGATCGGCGGGCGCCAGTTGCGTTTGAAGCACGGCAAGCCGTGTCTTCGACTCCGGGTCTCCCTGGCCTGCCGCGATGGCATACCATTTGTAGGCGTCGGCCAGGCTCTGCGGCACGCCTTCGCCGCGCTCGTAAAGGACTGCGAGATTGAATTGCGAGTCCGGGAGTCCCAGCGCCGCCGCCTTGGCAAACCAGCGCGCGGCTTGCGTCATGTCCTTGGGGCCCGCCGAGCCTTCGGCATAGGCCACGGCCAAATTGTGCATGGCCTTTCGATTTCCCTGCCGGGCCGCCGCCAGATACCATTTGACGGCCAGACCGGCGTTCGCCACCACCCCCTGGCCGCGCTCGTAAAGCGTGCCCAGCCGGTATTGGGCAACCGGCTGGCCGGCGACGGCGGCCCTGCCCAGCCATTGGGCGGCTTCCTTGGCGTTGCCGCTCTCGAGGTCCTTGAGGCCCAGAACGGTTTGCGCCGTGTGGTCGCCCCGGGTGGCGGCCGCGATAGGATCTTCCGGCTGGGCAACGATGTTCGATGTCGCCGAAGAGGTCTGCTGCTGGACGGCGGTCACGGCCGGAACCGGGGCAATCTGTGCCGGGCCGCCTGCGGCCGGCTTGGATTTCGGCCCCGGCTTGGATTTTGGCCCCGGCTTGGATTTTGGCCCAAGTGGGGCGCCATCCCGGTGTGCCACCGCGTGTTTTGGAGCGGGTGGCCGTTGATCCCGTGCACTCTCGGCACTCTGGACACTCTGGCGATCATTCATCACCAGGAAGCTTGCTCCCGTCAGGAGCAACAGAAAGGCCGCCGCAAGCAGCGCCGGGAAGCGCAAATTATGGTCTTTGGCTTCGGCCGGGCGGCGGCCAAAGAAACCGCGCCCTTCCGTTTCCGGTTCGGCGATCGCCGAAAGACGCGCGGCCTTGAGAAGGTCCTCCTCGTCGGGCGCCGGAGCCGGCCGCGCCAGAGCCTCTGCCAGGTCTTCACGCATCTCGAATTGGGTGGCGAAGGGATTTTCCAGGGCTTCAGGGGCAGCCGCGTGCGGTTCATCCTCTGGCGGCATCGCCGGCGAGGATGGCGCTACCGCCGGCGAAGATGGCAGTTCCGTCGCCGCCGGCCAACTCTCCACCATCGGAATCTCCACCATCGCAGGCTCGGAAATCGCGCTCAGGCAGGCCGGCATCTCCACGCCCGGCGGGTCGGCGGCCGAAGCGGCTTCGGCAACCGCCGGTCCTTGGCGTGATGGGGCCATCTCGGTGCCGGCGTCCCCGGCATGGTTCGGACGGGCGTGAAACGCGCCCTGTATCTCGCCATGCTCCTTCTCGACGACATCCATGCGGGATGAGAGTCGGTCGAGTGTTTCGCCCATGCCACGATCGCAGTCTTCCAGCCCGGCAATCATCTGGGAAAATTCGCGTTCGATCTCATCCAGCCGCTGGTGAAGGGAGGGACCCCGAGTCTTCTCTTCGATCCGGCCCAGCCGCTCTTCGACCAGCGCCACCGCCCTTTGGCGGCTCCCCTCCCGCCCCTCGAATTCCGCCAGGAGTTGCGTGTGCGCCCGAGCTTCGTCTTCGATTTTCTCTACCGCCCGGTCCAACGCATCGGCAGTGACATGATGGGCTTCCTCCACCAGGGAGAGGCGCCCATCCAGCAGTCTGCCGGTTTTCTCGGCGTCCTCGCGCGCCGCCACCAGCCGCAGCGCCAACTGCTCCAAATTACGCGCCAGCGAAGCGATCTGCACGCCCGAGCGGCCCGTCGCCTGCCCTAACTCGCCTGCGAGCCGGGTAAGGCCTTGATGCAGCCCCTTGACCGCTTCCTTAAGGCCCTCCTGGCCGCTCGCGCGCTCCAGCCTGTCCAGTCTTTCCGTGACCCCGGAAAAATGGCGGCCCAACTGGTCGAAGGCTTCCGCCTGCTCACGCCCGGCGGTGTGCATCTCGCTGGCCGCCCGGCTCATCGCCCGGTTGCTTTCCGCCTGGCTGCGTTCGGCGGTGTCAAAGTCGGACCCCACCAGGCGCAGCCTTTCCTCGATGCGGCGATAGCTCTGGGTGGCCTCGGCCTCGGCTTCGGCAAGCCGGGCCAGCATCTCTTCGGTGTCGCGGCGCTTCTGGAGAGCCTCTTCGTCATCGCCTAGGAGGGCGAGATCGGAAAGGTCGCGAAGAATGCGGCGGGTGAGCCACTCTCCCACCGGCACGCCGTCGCGCCGGGCAGCGGCCCGGGCGGCTTCCCGGGCCTCGGGCGGGATGCCGGCCACGTTCCATGGAAGTTCTGCGCGCATCTCGATCAACCAGTCCTGATCGCCACAACAGAGGGTAAATGCAGCGACATCTAGTGTAAAGAAGAGATACGATACCGACAGGCGGTATCTGCCGGAGATCTCTCTCCAGCGGTCGCCATGAATTGCCCTAATGGATTGGCGGCCCGGGCGGGCTAACGTCCCCTTCCGGCGTGGCTTGGCGCCCCGGTCCGACAGGGCCCGCTTCGGCGGCAAATAGCTCCGCCACATAGATGGTATTGCCGTTCGCCGCCGCGCCGACCCCCGTCCGGTCGTACGCGGGATAGGCGAGGTTTTCGCGGTGCGGATCGCTTTTCACCCATTCATCCAGAAAGCGCCGGGCCATGCGATCCAAATTCACGCCCGTTTCTTTCGCATAGGGCTGGGCGGCGAGGTTCTCGCCCAACAGCCCCTGCCAGGTCGCGTCATCGGCCATCAGGAGCGAAGCCGAGGTATCGCCGTTGGGCGCCACATGGGCGAGGTAATTCTTCTCCGCCATGTCGCGGGCGCGTGCCAGCGCGATCCGGGTGAGCTCGGGGTCGATGGTTAGATTTCTAGCGGCAGGGTCGAGTTTGTGACGTTCCCGGTCCACCAGGAACGCGATGCGGCTCGCCAGCGCCGGCATCAGGCTTTGCGGGTCCGGCGGCGCTTTTGGCTCCGTGCTCGCGCAGGCCGCCAGCGCCAGCAGCGGCAAGAGAACAACAAACTTCATCCTTGGGAGAGAATCTCGAACAGGCCCGCCGCCCCCATCCCGCCGCCCACGCACATGGTGACCACCCCAAGCTTGGCCCCGCGCCGGCGCCCTTCCAGCAGAAGATGTCCCACCATGCGCGCCCCCGACATTCCATAGGGGTGACCGATGGAGATGGCCCCGCCATCGACGTTGAGGCGGTCGTGGGGAAGGCCAAGCCTGTCCATGCAATAAAGGACCTGGCAGGCGAATGCCTCGTTCAATTCCCACAGATGGATGTCGTCGGCGGTAAGACCGTGGCGCTTCAGAAGCCGCGGCACGGCCAGCGCCGGCCCAATGCCCATTTCCTCCGGTTCGACGCCTGCCACCGCGAAGCCCTTGAAGAGTCCCAGCGGTTCGAGATTGCGCCGGGCCGCTTCCTCCTCGCTCATGATCACGCACGCCGAAGCGCCATCTGCGAATTGCGAAGCGTTGCCGGCGGTGATGTATCTGCCTTCCTGAACCTTCTGGCCTCCCATGTGAACGGGTTTGAGCGCGGCGAGCCCTTCGCGCGTGGTGTCGGGACGGTTGCATTCGTCGCGGGTCACCGTCACATCGACCAGGGTCTCGGCGCCGGTCGCCTTGTCCAGCTTTTTCATCCGGGTCGAGAGCGGCACGATCTCGTCCTGAAACCGCTCTTGCATCTGCGCCTGGGCGGTGCGTTTCTGGCTTTCCAGCGCATATTCGTCGGCGCGCTCGCGGCTGATGCCGTAGTGCCCGGCCAGGATTTCCGCGGTCTCGATCATGGTCATCCACAGCGATGGCTTGATCTTGAGCAGGGTCTCTTCGGTGAAATGGTTGAGATTGATCCCCCCCATCTGCACCAGCGAGATGGACTCGACCCCCCCCGCCACGGCAATGTCGGCGCCCTCGGTCATGATTTGCTGGGCCGCCATGGCGATCGCCTGCAGGCCCGAAGAGCAATAGCGATTGATGGTGACGCCGGCGGTGGCGACGGGGCAGCCGGCAAGGATCGCCGATTCCCGGGCGATATTGTTGCCGGTGGCGCCTTCGGG
>JBOHKF010000287.1:0-11951 GCA_050729015.1 Rhizomicrobium sp.
TGAAGTTCGAGGCGTTGATCTGGTCCAAGGGCGAATAGCGCGAGCCCGAAGGATCCGCAAAATACATCGGCCAGTCGCCTTTGGCGGTGGACGGCTGGCCATGTTCCGGCTGGCTTGCCGTTTGCGCGTTCGCATGGCTTGCGAACAGAGCCGGCAACAGCGCGATCGCTGCCACCGATGACAAGTGCCGCAATGAATGCCCGATCATTCCCTTTACTCCCCTTGTTCGAACCCAGGGGATGTCACGCACCCCTGCTCTGACGGGCCAAGTTTTTCATAGTCAAAAGGCGGTTGGCAACAGATCACGCCCGTGCCAAATCGCCCAAACGAAGGGCAGTCACCATGTTGCAATGCGAAAGGAACGCGATGCGGCTTTGCGTCCCTCGGCTTCGAGGTCGCGTCCGGCAGGGCCGGAGCCGTCCTTGTAGGGTGGCCTTTCCAGGCGTACCGTTCATGCTCAAATGGCGTGCCGGCTCGAATCGCCAAGGAGCGGCGGCCATCCGCTTCCCTGTTGATTGAGGTTTCCGAACCATAATCTCTTGAGGAGAAGTCCGATATGAAAAGAATCATCACCGAAGAGGGCAAGGACGACCTTCTTGCCCGAGGTTATTCACGGCGACAGATGCTGCGCACTGCGATTCTGATCGGCGGCGCGTCGGCCTTGGCCGGCTTCAGTCCCGAAGCATCCTGGGCCCAGGACGATGCCGTCAAGCGTGAGCACAAGCATGCCAAATTTCGCATCGGCCAGAATGAATGCTGGACCGGGCCATTCGCGGAAGGCGTGGCCGCGGGGGCGGCAATTCTGCCCCAGAGCAATCGCTATGCGCCTCATGACGAGCGAGGTGACTTCATCCGCGCCGTCTCCAAGATGGAGAACATACCGGAAGACCATGTCTCGCCATGGCCGGGTTCGGGCGAACCGTTAAGCCGCTCGGTTGCAGTCTTCTGCTCGCCCACCAGAGGTCTGGTGACGGCCGATCCCACCTACGAGACTCCCGGACGCGCCGCCAAGTTCCTGCAAGTACCGATCAACATGGTGCCGGTGAAGGCCGATTACAGTCACGACGTGCGGGCGATGGTGGCGGCCAACCCCAATGCCGGCCTCTTCTACGTCGTCAATCCCAACAACCCGACCGGCACGATGACACCGATGGCCGACATCGAATGGCTGGTTGAGAACAAGCCGGCCGGTTCGATAGTGCTGATTGACGAGGCGTATATTCACTGGAGCGACAACTATCCCAACAACACCGCCACCCACCTGGCAGTTCAGGGCAAGGACGTGATCGTCCTGCGCACCTTCTCGAAGATATTCGGCATGGCGGGGGCCCGGATGGGCTTCTTCATGGCCCGGCCGGATATCGTGAAGAAGATGCAGATGTATGATGGCGGCACGCTATCCGGGCAATTGCCCATGCCGACGTTGGTCTGCGCCACCGCGAGCCTTTCGGTCAAGAGCGAGTTTGCCGCCCGCCGCAAGGAATTGATGGCGACCCGTGCGATGACGATCGACTTCCTCAAGAAACGGGGTCTGCGGCTGATCGGACCCAGCCAGACCAATTTCGTGATGGCGGACTGGAAGACCCGCACCGCCAAAGAGATGCAGGCGGCGTTCCGCGCCCAGGACGTGGAGATCGCAGGCGCGCGCTGGCCCATCTGGCCCACCGTGTCCCGCATCTCGATCGGCTCGCGCCAGGACATGGAAGGCTTCTTCAACGCCTTCACCCACGCGGTCTCGGCGTAAAGCGCGCAAACGGTCTTTGCCGGAGAAAGGCCCTCGGAGTCGGGGGCCTTTCATTTTGAGGACGATGGCGCAACGGTTGGTGCTGTGGCAGCATCGAAGGACCATGACAGGCCCGTTCCCGAAGAAAGTGCCAAGCGGCATGCCGCGTGGGTTTGCGCCCAAAGAACGGTTTGCGCCACCGAAGTTCCGTGAAGCCACGGTCCGCTGCCGGCGCATGCGCGGCCGCCAATGACAAGACCCGCCCCGGCTCGGATGGCGAATGACGGGGGCCAGCGCCTCAGTAACGCGCTCAAGCCCCGTCATGTCGCCATGATTTCGATTGGCGGCATCATCGGTGCGGGTCTGTTTGTCAATTCCAGCGCGGCCATCGCCACGATTGGGCCCGGCGTGGTCGTTTCCTACGTCCTGGCCGGCATTCTGATCTTTCTTGCCATGCGCATGCTGGGCGAATTGGCGGTCGCCAATCCGAAAGTCGGGTTCTTCACCGATTATGCGCGCACCGTGCTTGGCCATCCCTATGGCTTCGTGGGCGGGTGGCTTTACTGGTATTTCTGGATGGCAGCGGTAGCGATCGAGGCGCTGGCGGGATCGGCCATCATCGCCCAGTGGATTTCCGCTCCGGCGTGGCTGATCGGGCTGGTGCTTCTGGTGACACTGACCGCGGTCAATCTGATGTCGGCCCGTTCCTACGGCGAGTTCGAATTCTGGTTTTCTTCGATCAAGGTGGCGGCGATCATCGCCTTTATCCTGGTCATAGGGTCCTATGTATTGGGCCTGATGCCGGGCCATGCGGTGGACTTTTCCTATCTGACAAGGTTCGGCGGCTTTGCCCCCTTCGGCCCGGTTTCGGTGCTGGCGGGGGTTGCAACGGTGATCTTTTCCCTCACCGGTCCGGAAATCACCACGGTCGCCGCCGCCGAATCCAAGGAACCGGCCCGCGCCATCGCCTCGATGACCACGACCCTCACCTTCCGGGTGGCTCTGTTCTATGTCCTTTCCATATTTCTCATTGTCGCCGCGGTGAACTGGACCACCATCCGGCCCGGTCACTCGCCTTTCGTTGCCGCGCTCTCCGAGATCGGGATCCCGGGCGTGACGCTGGCGATGAATATCATCGTGCTCACCGCGGTCCTGTCCTGCCTCAATTCCGGTCTTTACGTGACCTCCCGGGCGTTGTTCGCGCTGGCAGCCCACGGGGATGCGCCGCAGGCCCTGGTCGTGCTCAACAAGCGCAAGGTGCCAGGCCGCGCGATTCTGGCCGGGACGGTGTTCGCCTATGGGGCGATCGTCGCCTCCATCCAGTCGCCCACCGGGGTATTCGTCTTCCTCAACAATTCTTCGGGCACGGCCATGCTGTTCCTTTATCTGGTGATCGCAGCCGCCCAGATCCGCCACCGAAGCCGGCTTTCGCCCGAAGCGCGCCAGCGATTGCCGCTAAAAATGTGGTTGTTCCCGGGCCTGAGCTATCTCACTGCGGTGGGGATTCTGGGAGTCCTGCTCGCCATGGCGTTCATTCCAAGCCTTGAAAGCCAGCTCTACAGCACGCTGATGCTGATTGCCGGCCTTTTTGTTCTATATGCCCTGTTCCGCCGCGGGCGCTATCTGGTGGGCGAGGCCGAGCGCGCTTGACGGGTCCGGCGCGCGCGTCTCGATGCGTGGAGTCTGCGCGAAGTCCCCGAACGAGGTGCGCGAGGAATCGGCTTCCTGGTCATGGAAACGGATTTCCTTCGCGCAAGTTTTTGCGGTAGTTTCCGCCTACGCATTTTTTATGGAGGGGCGAATGGCCAAGAAGGCGAAACGTAAAGCGAAGAAGGCGGCCGGCCGGAAGGCCCGCAAAGGGACCGGACGACGCAAGCGAGCGGCGCCGGCCAGTGCCAGAAAGGGCGCGAGCCGGAAGTCCAAACCCGCCAAACGCAGGCCTGCCAAACGCAGACCTGCCAAACGTAGGTCGGCCAAACGCAGGCCCGCCAGGAAGGCGCGAAAGGCTACTCGCAAATCGGCACGCAAGGCTGGCGTCCCGACGCCCGAGCAATTGGCTCCCAGCGGCATGCCGGAATTCGCACCGCCTCCCGAAAATCATTAAAAAAACCGGACAAAGGCCCGGCCGCAGCCAGCGGCCGGGTTTTTGGCGGCGCGAATACCGGCCCACATACAGAATCGCTCTTCTGCGCTGCGGGATGCACAATTGTGCGGGCCCGTACGACGCGGTTTTCGGCACTGGTAAAGTTTGACCGGTGGGGTACAGACGCCGCTGCCTGGAGCCGCAAATTTGGAGAGTGGCAATATTTGTGCGTCTTTCTGGTCCAGTAGAAAATATGTTTTAGTCAAACCTCCGCAACCTAACGCACCAGTGCGCGGTTTTCGCCTTTGTTATCAACCTGGTAGAGCGAGTTTTTGTAACCGGGCGGGTAGCAATGCTATGAAGGCCTGCCCGCCCGGAACGAGACTGCATGAGTCCGTTGCGCCCGAAGACCCATCTCGACACCCATGAGGTCCTGAACCAGCCGCCGCCCTTCGAAGACGTGAATCTTTTCACCAGCGACCGGGCGCTATTGGCAGCGGTCGCGGCAGCGGGCGCAGACCTGCATCGGGAAAAGCTCGCGGCGTTCGGCGCGCGTGTGGGCTCGGCCGAGGTCCAGGAGTGGGCGTTTGCCGCCAATCGCAACCCCCCGCAGCTCAGAAGTTTCGACCGCTTTGGCGGCCGGCTGGACGAAGTGGAATTCCATCCCGCCTACCACCATCTGATGGCGCTTGGCATCGGGGCGGGCATCGCGTCGGTGGCCTGGAGCGGCATTCCAGCCGGGCACGTCCTGCATGCGGCGCTGGCATTCCTGATGAGCGAGGCCGAGCCGGGGGTCTGCTGTCCGATCACGATGACATATGCCGGCGCGGCGCTGCTCAGGCATGAGAAGGGTGTTTCTCCGCTATGGTCGGAGAAAATTCTGACCCGGTGCTACGACCCTTCGTCCCGGCCCGCGCCATTGAAGGCGGGCATCACGCTCGGCATGGCGATGACCGAGAAACAGGGCGGGTCGGACGTGCGGGCCAATACCACCCGCGCCTTGCCCGCAGGCAATGGCCGTTACCGCTTGCGCGGCCATAAATGGTTCTGCTCGGCGCCGATGAGCGATGGCTTCTTCACCCTGGCCTATACCGCCAAGGGATTGAGCTGTTTTCTGGCACCGCGCTGGACGGAGACCGGGGCGCGCAACGCCATAGAGATCATGCGGCTCAAGGACAAGATGGGCGACCGCGCCAACGCATCCGCCGAGATCGAGTATCACGATGCCGAAGCCTGGCTTGTGGGCGAAGACGGGCAGGGTATCTCCACCATCATCGAGATGGTGCATCACACGCGCCTCGATTGCATCGTCGCGCCCGCGGCCTACATGCGGCAGGCCGTGGCAAACGCCCTGTGGCACACCAGCCATCGAACCGCGTTCCAGAAAAAACTGATCGATCAGCCGCTGATGCGCCAGGTGCTGGCCGATCTGGTGATCGAATCCGAGGCTGCCACCGCGCTCGCGTTCCGCGTTGCCGCGAGCTTCGACGATGGTGGGCCCGAAGCCCGGCATTTCGCGCGGATCGCCACGCCGGTGGCAAAATATTGGATCAACAAGCGGGTGGTCGCTCTGGTCTATGAAGCGATGGAGGGGCATGGCGGTGGGGGCTATATCGAAGAAAGCGTGATGCCCAGGTTGTTCCGGCAATCGCCCCTTAATTCCATTTGGGAAGGCTCCGGAAACGTGATCTGCGTGGACGTGCTGCGCGCCTTGGCGCGGAATACGCAGGCAGGCGAAGCCTTGAGCATCGAGTTGGACCGGGGCCGGGGCTCGGACGCGCGGCTCGACCGTGCCATCGATGAAGCGAAAAATGCGCTTTTGAGACCGGACGAAGCCCAGGCCCGGCGCCTGGTGGAACGGTTGGCACTGGCGCTACAGGGTTCAGTGCTGGCGCGAACGGCACCCGCCTTCGTGATCGAAGCCTTTTGCGCCACGCGCCTGGTGGAATGGCCCGGTCTCACCTTCGGCGCAAGCCCCAGCCGGATTGCGGCCGACGCGCTGATCGCGCGGGCAATGCCTTAAGCGTTAATCATTCGACCATCTCAGGGGCAGGCTGATTTTCTGGCAATCGCTTGCAAACCATTGGGGGCTTTGATAAAATCGCCAGACGGTCCATCATGGATGTCGGTCCGTCATTGATGTCGTGGCGCCGAAGGGTAGATGCGATGCCGCAGAAGATTCACCCGGTGACGAAGGAAGTGGGACCAAGCCCGGTGAAGGCGCCGGGTCATCGCCGCCCTTGGCATAAGCCTGTTCTCGCCGCGCTCGAGATGACGCAAACCGCGGACGATGACGACCATCATCATCACAGATGCCACCAACACGGGCGTCATCACGGCTGGGACGACGATCATTGCGGGCACCCAAGCTGAGCCGCGATTCCATGCGAAAGTCGCTCCAGCTCGCGCGGCCGGAACCTGAAGGGCCCCTCATCGGCGTTCAAACCCGGATCGAACGCAATGCGTCGATCATGGCAGCGGAGGTGGATGGGGAGATCGTGATGATGAACGTCAGGCAGGGTCTTTATTTCGGCCTTGACGATATCGCGACCGATGTCTGGAAACGGATTGCCTCGCCCTTACGTTTTTCGGACCTGATCGAAAGCCTGGCCGCGACCTATGACGGCTCGCCCGAAACCATCGCCGCCGATGTTTCGGCGCTCGTTGGCCGCATGGCGAAGCATGGACTTGTGAGACTCTCGTGAACAAGACCGCGATCGGCAAGTTCTTCGCCTTGAGCGGCAAGGATCGAAGCCTCCTCGCCGAAGCCGCTTTCTGTCTTCTTGCAGTCCGGCTTGCTTTCCTTTTTCTGCCATTCCGCGCGGCCCTGAAGTTCATGCGCTTTTCTCCCGGCGAGAGCCCTGAAGGCGGCGATGCCGGCAAAGAGGCACGCGATGCGGCGGCGGCTATCGTCCTGGCCGCGCGCCACGTTCCCTGCCGGGCCCTTTGCCTGGAACAGGCATTTGCGGTGCTGTTGATGCTGCGTCGGCGCGGCCTTTCCGGAACCGTGCATTTGGGATTGAGCCGCGCACCCGGCACGACCCTGCTGGCCGCCCATGCCTGGAGCCGCTGTGGCAGAACATGCCTCACGGGCGCAGACAATGCCGACCGGTTTACTCCCGTCGGCACCTTTGCGGCATGAGGCACGTTTATCGGCTGGCGGCGCACAAGCTCGTCTCGGATATCGAGTTGCCGGAGCTGAGCGCCTGGGATGGAAGGGGCGACGGGACAAGATCTCGCGGGGACCTGTGCTTTCGGCTGGGCAAGGCAAAGCTCGATTCCCGTAATGGCCGCTATGTCGTGAAGGGCCGCGACCGGATTACCGTCGAGAACGGCACCTCAGTGACGATAGAGCCGGCGCAGGGATCCGATCTGACCCGGACCCGCTCGCTCTTGATGGGGCCAATTCAGGCGGTGCTGTGGCATCAACGGGGTCTGCTGCCGCTCCATGGCAGCGCCGTCTCCATCGCTCGCCCGGGAACGGCGAACATCGCGGTGGCTCTGACCGGCCCTTCACACGCCGGCAAATCCACTCTCGCCGCGGCGCTTTCGGCCAAAGGGCACCCAACGCTGGCCGACGACATTTGCATCGTCGATGCGCGCTCGGCCGAACTGTTGACCGGACAGCGGCGCCTGCGCTTGTGGCGGGACGCGCTGGATGGTCTGGGCATCAAGGCCGACGGACTTCCCCGGGCCCTGTCTCTCAGCGAGAAATACCTGGTCGAGACGGACGCATCGGAACTTCCCGACCGGACAAGATTGGCGCACGTGTTTCTGCTGTCGCGGCAAAGGACGGAAGGAATCGAGGTCCGGCGGCTCAAAGCCTCGCAAGCCACCGTTGCCCTCCACCAGGTCGTCCAAATGATGCCGGCGGCGGAGAGCCTAGGCCTCGGTGCCCAGATTTTCACGGCCGTGACCGCGCTTCAGGCCCATGGGGTGATGGTTTGGCGGTTGTCAGTCCCCGACGATCTGACGCGGTTGGACCGGACGGCGGAAGCGGTTCTCGCGCGGCTTGATGGTTGAACCCCTTCACGCGAGCGCCGAATTCCGGCTCTTCTGCCTCGCCTTGAGGCGGTCCTGCGGGCCCGAGGATCGTGCTCAACTCAATGCCGCCATCGCCCGTTGTCGGGACTGGGGCATTGTTCTGGCCGGCGCAAGGCGCCATCGCGTCGAGCCTTTGCTGTTCAAGGGACTCAAAGCCCACAAATCTCCGGACTTGCCCGAACATGTTCTGGCGAGCCTGAGGGAGGAAACCTTTGCCGCCGCCGCGGCGAACCTGGCAAAGGCCCGCGAGGTCGTCCGCGTGGCGGAGCTTTTCAGCCACAATGGCGTGCCGATGATCGCGCTGAAGGGGGTGGTGCTTTCCACCCAGCTCTATGGCGACCCCGCCGTGCGCCACCCCAGGGATGTGGACCTTCTGGTGGCGGCGGCCGACCTTGCCCGCGCCGGGCGCCTATTGGGCGAAGCGGGCTATCGCCGCGCCGGCCCCCAAGTTCTTGGCAGCCAGGAAACGCTTTACTGGCGCTGGAGCAAGGAAGCGAAATTTGTCCACGCATCCAGCGGCATCCTGCTCGAGCTGCACCATCGGCTTACCGACAATCCCGCGCTTCTGCCCTTCGATTTCGGCGAGCTGTGGGGTGAGCGCGAACAAATCGAGATGGCCGGCGTGAAGGTGGCCGCACTGCCGCGGGCTTTTCTGCCGCTTTATCTCGGTGCTCACGGCGCCAGTCACGCGTGGCAGCGGCTATGCTGGCTCACCGATTTTGCCGCCGCCCTGGAAGACAAAGATCTCGTGGACAGGACGGTTGCCCGCGCCGAAAGCCTGGATCTCGGCCTGCCGATGCTCGAGGGATTGCTGCTGGCGCATGACTGGCTCGGCCATCCCTTGCGCGAGGACCGGCTGGCGCAGGCCCGCGCCAGCCGGCGGCTGGGGCGCCTGACAGGGATCGTGGCGCGGTCCTACCGAGCCTCACAATGGCACCGCACGCCGCGGCAGGGATCGCTTGCCGAATTTTTCCGCCAGTCTTTCTGGCTGCGGCTGCACGCTTATTTCCTCAAGCGCGGCTGGGAGTATTTCAGACATCAGCTTGCCCGCGAGATGGTGGCGCCGTCCGACTGGGAGGCGTTCGCTCTGCCGAACAGGCTCGCCTGGCTTTATCCTGCCATCCGGCCTTTCGGCTGGCTGGTAAGGCGGTTGAGGGGTGTTGTCTGATTTCGCGAGAGAACGCTTGACCAGGCGAGGTGGGATCAAACCGGCTGGGTCAAGCGGGCAATGGCGGTGCGGAGATTCCTCAAGGCCCAATGCTGGCGAAGCAGTTTCAGCCCCGGCTTCAGGAAGAATGCCCAATCGAGCAAAGGCGCGCCGAGATTCGCGCGGCGCGACCTGAGGCATTCCAGGTTTCCTTTCAGCACTTTGATGAGGCTGCCCGAGCTTTTTCCGCCCACCGTGAAGTCCACCAAAGCTTCGGAGATGCAGGCGGTGGAAGCGGCATGAAACTCCAAGGCTCTGAGCATGAAATCATAATCCGCCGCGATGTCATAGCTGAGATCGAATTGTCCGGTTCTGTCCGCCAAGGATCGGCGGATGTAGAATGAAGGGTGCGGCGGCATCCAGCCGCGGCGGAATTTTCCCGGTTCGAAAGGCTCGCCCTTCCAGAAGCGCAATGTGCGCCCAGTCCGCCGGTCCGCCACCATCCGGACGCCGCCATGCACCGCTTCGGCGGCTTCGAGAGCCTGAGCGATGCGGGAAAGCGACCGGGCATCGTGGAAGGTATCGTTCGCATTCAGAAACCCTACCGCGTCGCCGCCATAAAGCTTAAGCCCCTTGTTCATCGCGTCGTAAACGCCGCGATCCTTCTCCGACACGATCCCGATGAGTGGAGACGCAAACTCCCGCGCGATTGCGAGCGTGGCGTCGCTCGAACCGCCGTCAATCACCAGCATCTCCTTGTCCCGGTGGTCTTGCGCCAGGAAGGAGCGGATCGTGGCGGCGATGGTCGCTTGCGAATTGAAGCTTGGCGTGACGACGCTGATTTTCATGAATGGATCCGGGCGCGGGCGCGCCGCAAGCCGCCGAATTGCGCGGCGCGTGCCAGCGTTCCGGGGGGAAGGCTTTCGATGGGCACATCACTGCCTTCCTCGGGAAGGGCGGCCCGGCGGGCAACAGCGATGACAAGCCCATAACATCCGATGCAAAAAAGCAGCGTCATGCCGGCAACGGTGCTGTTTATCATGGCGGCCATGCCGGGGGCTGCCAGAAGGGCCAGGTATGCGAAGAGCGCCTGGGAAGGTCGCAGGTGGCCGATCAGCAGATGATGAAAGTGCATCCGGTCGGCGGAAAATGGCGATCTGCCTTCCAGACTCCGGCGAACCATCAGGCGCACACAATCGAGCACCGGGAGCCAGAACCAATAGATCGGAACCTCCGCCGCCATTCCGCCACCGGCTATCCGGTACGTGGCGATCGCGCCAAGCCCCACGAACAGCGAGGCGGCGTAGGCGCCGGAGCTTCCTGCAAACAACCGGCCCCGAAGGTTGAAACCGAAGACGACCGCCCCCGAGCAGATCAGCGCCAGAAAGGGCAGGCCCAAGGCAAAGCCCAGATAATGAACAATGAATCCGCTCCACAGCATCACCGAGCCCAGCAACTGCCCGTTCATGCCGTCAGCCATATTGGCCGCATTGACGAACCCTAAAATCATCAGCACGCCGAAAGGGGCGGCGATCAGCCACGGCAGCGAAAGCGCGAGCTTCAGTCCAAAAATCTTGAATTCCAGCACATGGAGAATGAAAAGCGGGTCGGCGGCAAGCACCGCCACGATCACTACCGTCAGAGCCGCGACCCGCGCGATCGGGGAGAGGCCCGTTCGATCGTCAATGATGCCTATAGTCAGGACCGCCAGTGCCGCGGCGAGGGCAAACAGCATGGTCGCAGCAACGGGAAAACTCAGGTAGTAGACGATGGTCGTGACGAAGGCCGGCAGCAGAAGCCCGAGGCCGCCCACCAAAGGGACCTCGCCACGATGCAGCTTGCGCCTGCCGTCGGGCCGGTCCATGACCCCGAGCGCACCGCCAAGCTTCGCCGCGAAACAACAAATCAGTGCCGCCATGGCCGCGCTGGCGGCACACAGCATCACGATGTCCCATAATTCGGCGCCAGCCACGCCCGCCCCCATACGCAACAAAGAGTTTTCGACCCCGGATGTACGTGGAACCATCGCACGGCGAGTTCCCGCCTGCCAGACTGCGCCGGTCTAAAGCACCGGACTTAAAGATTTCCACCAAACGGTCACGTCGGCCGGTACTCATAAAAATACATAGTTGAATCAGCCTGTTAATAGAAATTCGGCTATTCCGCCCTCCACCCAATTCACTTGATCGCAAAGGGCAATTCCCTTGTAAATCAAGTATTTTCCCGGATTGCGGCGAATACCGTCCTGGAACTATATATTGTATCCCAGATGTAGGGTGGTCTCGAGGCCGCCCCCCAATAGCCGGTGCGAGTTGGCGGCACGACTCGCGGATTGTCGCCGTGTCGCGTGAGGGGCGCACAATGAAAAACAGGTTGCAGAAGTCCTGCTTCCCGACCGGCATTGCTGATTTTGTCGTCTTTGACCCGTTCCGACATGCCGGTCCCAATGGCGTGCGGCATGGCGGGTGAAACAAAAACGGGCCTTCGCTGGTACGCGGTTCATTGCCGGCCTCATCGCGAAGGGACGGCGGCGCTTCACCTCGCCAACCAGCATTTCACCACATTTCTTCCCTGCCGCGACGCCTTGCGCCGGCATGCGCGCCGAATCGAAAAGGTGCGGCGGCCATTCTTCCCGGGCTATCTGTTCATCCGCCTCGATACCGGCCGGGACCGCTGGCGTTCGATCAACGGCACTGTCGGGGTGGTGCGCCTGGTGATGAATGACGATCATCCCACGCCTGCCCCGGAGGGGATCGTCGAGACTCTGATCGCCGCATGCGATGGGGACGGCAATCTTGGTTGGAATAGCGAGTTCAAGGTTGGGCAAAAGGTGCGCGTGATAAGTGGACCACTGACGGATCTGGTGGGTGAATTGGAGCAGCTCACCGACACGCAACGCGTGCGCGTCCTTCTGGACATCATGGGCGGGCGGACGCGGGTGCGGATTCCTCGAA
>JBOHKF010000288.1:0-2258 GCA_050729015.1 Rhizomicrobium sp.
CATCAGGTCCGAACCGGCCAAGCCGGAACTGGCCAAGCCGGAACTGGCCAAGCCGGAACTGGAGGTTCTGGAACTGACCCAGGAGATTGTCGAGAATCCCCGGCCGCAGCCGGAGCCTGATCGCGAAGCCAAGCCCGCCCCCGAACCGGCCGGCGCACCCAAGAGCGAAGAGATCGTGTTCGAGCCGGCCCCCCGGCGCGAGCCGGAACCGGCCAATGACGGGATCTTTTCCGCCGAGACGCGCAAGGCGATGGAAGAGACCTTTGCCGCCATTGACGAGGTAGAAGAGCCAGGCGAGGCCGCGCCCATCCCCGCCCGGCCTTCGCCGGACGGGACGTCGGTCGAGGGGGTATTCGAACGGGCCGTAAAAGAGAGTTTCGTCCCCATTCTCGAGAACTACCTCTCGCAGAATTCGCAAATCGTCGTCGAGCGCATGAAGCCTCTGATCCGCGAGTGGATGGACGAGAATTTCCCCGCGCTTCTGGAAAACGCGGTGAAGGGCGAAGTCGAACGCATCGTCAAGGCGCGGAGCAGGCGCTAGCGCCCGGCGCAAAGCGCGCGCGGCAAAAGGCGGCAACGCATTCAATCGGGAGTCGTCGTTTCGTCGCCACGGCACGCGGAAAACCCGCTTCGCACTTTCCCCGGGATCACGCTAAGACACGTTCATGCTCGATAAGATTTTTTCGCACCGGATTGTGGAAGCGCGCATCTACGCGCGCTGGCTTGCCGCAAACGCCTTTAGCGCCGGCCGCCGGCCGCAGGCCGAAGCTTTCTCGATCGTCATTCCCCCGCCCAACATCACCGGCCGGCTTCACATCGGTCACGCCCTCAACAACACCCTTCAGGACATCCTCGCCCGCTTTGAGCGGATGCGCGGTAAGGACGTTCTCTGGCAGCCGGGGACCGATCATGCCGGGATCGCAACCCAGTTGATCGTCGAGCGGCAATTGGCGGACCGGCAGATGAGTCGCGCCGGACTGGGTCGCGAGAAATTTCTCGAAGAAGTTTGGAAGTGGAAAAGCGAATCCGGCGGTGCGATCGGCGAGCAGTTGCGGCGGCTTGGCGCCAGCGCCGATTGGAGCCGCGAGCGCTTCACCATGGACGACGGCCTGTCGCGCGCCGTGGCCCGGGTATTCGTCGAGCTTTACCGCGAGGGGCTGATCTACAAGGACAAGCGGCTGGTCAATTGGGACCCGCGGCTTCAGACTGCAGTCAGCGACCTCGAAGTCGAGAATATCGAGATCGGCGGACATCTCTGGCACATCCGTTATCCGATCGAGGATATGCCGGGGCGCTTCATCGCCGTTGCCACCACGCGGCCCGAAACGATGTTCGGCGACTGCGCGGTCGCGGTGCATCCGGACGATCGACGCTACCAAGCCCTGGTGGGCAGGCGGGCGGTGCTGCCGCTCGTCGGCCGGCTCATTCCGATTATCGCCGACGATCATTCCGATCCCGAAAAGGGTACCGGCGCCGTCAAGATCACGCCGGCGCACGACTTCGACGATTTCGACGTGGGACGGCGCCACCGCCTGCCTCTCATCAACATCCTGAACAAGGATGGAAGCCTCAACGATCAAGTGCCCCCGCCTTATCGCGGGCTGTCGCGCGAGGCCGCGCGCAAGAAGGTCGTGGCGGATCTGGACGCGGCCGGACTTCTGGACAAGGTCGTGCCGATTGTCCACGCCGTTCCCCATGACGAGAAAACCAAGACCGTGGCGCTGGAGCCACTCCTGACCGAACAATGGTACTTGAATGTCGCGCCGTTGGCGGCCAAGGCGATAGCAGCAGTCGAAGGGGGCAAGACGAATTTTGTCCCCGACAACTGGGCCAACGTCTTTTTCGGCTGGTTGCGCAATATCCGGCCCTGGTGCATCAGCCGGCAGCTCTGGTGGGGGCACCAGATTCCGGTCTGGTATGACGGAGATGGAAAAGTCTATTGCGCGGAGACCGCAGAGGAAGCGCGCGCTGAGGCGGGCGGCAGGCCGCTGACGCGCGATCCCGACGTCCTGGACACCTGGTTTTCCTCGGCGCTCTGGCCTTTTTCCACGCTCGGCTGGCCGCAAAAGACGGCCGACCTGGCCCGCTTCTATCCCACCAGCGTTCTGGTGACGGGCTTCGACATCATTTTCTTCTGGGTGGCACGGATGATGATGATGGGCACGCATTTCCTGGGCGATGTGCCGTTTCGCACCGTGCTGATCCACAACCGCGTCCTCGACGAGCAGGGCGCCAAAATGTCCAAGACCAAGGGCAAT
>JBOHKF010000289.1:0-3380 GCA_050729015.1 Rhizomicrobium sp.
AAATCAACCGCCGTCTTCGGTCGGCGAGCGCAAGGTCGGTGGCCGCCGCCTTCAGTTGCAGCGCGCCCGATCTTCGCTCCATTCTGAGGAGCACCCCTTCGCCCGGTTTCAATTGTTCCAGTCCTGCGGCAAAGGCCGGTCCGTAACGTGGAAAATCGGCGACATTCGTGGCCGCGCCCTCGAACAGCCGTCGCGCCGCGAAATTGAGAAGGTTCACCTTGCCGTCCTCGTCCACAGCCAGCAATGCAACCGGGACATGGTTGATCAAGGCCTTCAGATAATGGGCCTGCTCTTCCCGCTCGGCCCGGCCCCGGCGAAGCGTCTCCATCACCCGGCCCATGGCGAGGCCCAGTTCGCGGAATACGGAATCGGACGAAAGGCCGGCAAAGCTCGCAGAAGCATCCTCGAACGCCACGGCATCGAGAAAGCGCGCGACCTCGCGCGACCAGCTTGTGGCGAAATGGACCAGCGTCGCTGCCTCCACCGCCACCGCCGCGAAGAGAAGGGCCATGCTGACATACCAGTCGGTGCGCGCGACGACGAACGCCAGCAGGAGACTGGTGACGACCAGCAGCGCCGCGCGGCCGGCGATCCCCGCACGGAACCGGTTAGAGGCCATATTTCTCCATTCGCCGGTAGAGCGAGGCGCGGGTGAGGCCCAGTGTCCGGGCCGCCCGGCTCACATTATTGCCGTGGCGTTCGAGCGCGTCCAGAACCGCGGCTTTCTCCACCGCGGCCAGCCGCGATGCGGGTCTGGTTGCAGATTCGCCTTCCTTGTCCCCGACGAACGGAAAGTCCGCCTCGGTCAGCATTTCGCTGTCGCTCAAAATCACCGCGCGCTCGACCGCGTGGCGCAGGGCCCGGACATTGCCCGGCCAGGCATGGAGGGCGAGCCGATCCATCAACCGGGCCGCAAAGCGTTTGGGGGGGAGATTGTATTTCTGCGCATAAAGACCCGCATAATGCTCGAGCAGCGGCGGGATATCCTCCCCACGCTCGCGCAAGGGAGGCAGCGTGATCTCCACCGTGTTGATGCGGTAGAGCAGATCCGGGCGGAAGCGATTTTCATCGCCGAGACGCTCGGGCGCCAGATTGGTCGCGCTGATGAGGCGGACGTCTACCGGTTCCGGCCGCTCCGCTCCCACCGGCACCACTTCCCGGCGTTCCAGCGCCGTCAAAAGCTTGGTCTGTAGATGAAGCGCGACATTGCCGATTTCATCCAGGAACAGCGTCCCGCCCCTGGCGGCGCGGAAATAGCCGACGCGGTCGGCACGGGCATCGGTGAAGGCGCCCTTTTTGTGGCCGAACAGCTCGCTTTCGAACAATTGCGGCGCCAACGCCCCCAGGTCCACCCGCATGAAGGCCTGAGAGGCGCGGGAACTGCGGCGGTGGATTTCCCGCGCCACCAGTTCCTTGCCGGTGCCATTCTCTCCCAGGATCAGCACGTTGGCTTCGGTGGGCGCGGCACGCGCGATTGCCGCAAACACCTTGAGCATGGCCGACGAGGTGCCGATCATGTCGGGACCGCCATGGGTCATGGCGGCAAGACCGCGATTGGCGTCCCTGAGCTCGGCCGCCTCCCGGCGCGAGCGCCGCAGATTGAGGGCCGAATGAAGGGTGGCGAGAAGCCGTTCATTCTCCCACGGTTTGGTGACGAAATCGGCAGCGCCATTTTTCATCGCCTGAACCGCCAACTCCACATCGCTGTGCGCGGTCACCGGAATCACCACGGCATCGGGGTCAATCGTGAGTATCTCGGCGAGGACCGCAAGGCCCTCCTTGCCGTCATCGGCACCGGGCGCGAAGTTCATGTCGAGCAGCAGGATATCGAAGGCGTGGGCCCCGGTCAGCCGAGCCAGAGAGCCGGGCTCGATCAAGGTCTCGACAGAAGAGAAATGCCGCTTGAGCAGGAGACGGGCGGCGGAGAGCACATCCGGATTGTCATCCACTACCAGAATGCGCGTGTCCCGAGCAGGATTCATTACCACTTGCCCCACCGTCCGTTTCCGGACATGACCTTGGCGTTCACTGTACGCTGGCGGACATTTCTTGGCGAACGTCCGTTATAAGCACTTGATATATATTAATAAATTTACTGGCACGCCTCTTGCTGCGGTAAACGCAAAGTGAGTTGACGATGGACAAGCCCAGCCTGAGCAAGATGGACCGCATCATCGAAAGACGGCCTTGGTGGCGCCGGCTTGCGCTGCCATTGGGGGCGGGCGTGATCGTTGCCGCGGCCGCCGCCTGGCTCCTTTCGGGCCCCTCGGGCAGCGTCTATCGCGTTCCTCTCAATCAAGTGACCATCGCGACGGTGACCAAGGGCCCCTTCGAGGATTTCATCGCCGTGCGCGCAACCGTGGCGCCACTGATCACCGATTATCTCACCACCGACCAGGGCGGCACGGTCAAGCAGGTGCTGGTGGAGGATGGCGCCACCGTGAAGAAGGGCGAGCCGCTCGTCGTCCTGGCCAATCCCGCGCTTCAACTCCAGGTGGCGTCCCAGCAGCTCGCGTTCGAGCAGACGCGCTTTCAATATCAGCATCAGCTTCTGGACATCGAGCATCAGATCGCCAAACTCAAGAACGACCTCGCTCGCGACAAGATCCTGCTCGACGGCAATGCCATCGCTCCTTCGACCTACAAGCAGGAGCAGCAGGACTATGCCTACAATTTGCAGCTGCGCGACGCGATTATCGCCTCGCGCGACGTGGAGCAGAAGGTCCGCGCCACCGAACTGACGCAAGGGAAATCGGAGAACGGCGCCGACATCGCCAATGCCAGCGTCGAGGCGCTCACCATCCGCGCGCCCATGGACGGCCAGTTGAGCGCCCTCGACGCCGAAGTGGGCGAGTCCAAGGCCCAGGGCGCGGTCCTGGGACAAGTGAATTCCGCCGACCGTTTCAAGCTCACCGCCCTGGTGGATGAGTTCTATCTCGGCCGGGTCAATCTGGGGCAGGAGACGCTGTTCGCCGTGAACGGCGAGAATTTCAAGGCCCAGGTGGCCAAAGTCTATCCCCAAGTGAGCAACGGCACCTTCAAGGTGGATTTCCACTTTGCGGGCCCCGCCCCCACCGGAATCCATGTCGGCCAGGCGATCGACCTCAAGGTGGAACTGGGCGGAGCCAGCGTCGCCCTGATGCTGCCCAACGGGCCCTTCTATCAGGACACCGGCGGCAACTGGATCTTCGTCGTGGCGCCCGATGGCCGTTCCGCGGTCAGGCGCAATGTGCGGCTGGGCCGGCGCAATCCGCAATTCGTGGAGGTGCTGGACGGCCTCTCGCCGGGCGAGAAGGTGATCGTCTCGGGCTACGAGGCTTTTCAGAAAATGGCCCGGGTGGAGTTCGCCAGCGGGTCTTCGGGTCAGGAATGAGACAGGG
>JBOHKF010000290.1:0-3972 GCA_050729015.1 Rhizomicrobium sp.
CCTTGAAACTCCGGTGAGGCCATGATCGCGGTCCGCGCCTTTCCCGGAAAGACGGTGGCGGTTTTCGGCTTTGCCCGCACCGGCCTTGCCAGCGCCCGTGCCTTGAAGGAAGGCGGCGCCCGGGTGCTGGGCTGGGACGACAACAGCGCCGCACGGGACGCGGGCCATGAGGCCGGTGCCCGCGTAGTGCCTTGGCGGGAATGGGACTGGGACGCCATTGCCGCCCTGATCCTCAGCCCCGGCGTGCCGTTTACGCACCCCCGGCCTCATGAGGTGGTCCTTCATGCCGCCCGCGCGCAGGTGCCGGTGTTGGGCGATGTGGAATTGTTCGCCCGCGAGATCCGGCCCGATGTCGAAAGACCCGGCAAGGCACCCGTGATCGCCGTCACCGGCACCAATGGCAAATCCACCACCACCGCGCTGATCGGCCATATTCTGGGTGCCGCCGGGTTCGACGCCCAGGTGGGCGGTAATATCGGCAAACCGGTGCTGGAGCTGGCGCCGCCAGGGTCCAAGACCGTCTATGTCCTGGAAATGTCCAGCTTCCAGATTGATCTCTCGCCCGGCCTTCATGCCGATGTGGCGGTGCTTTCAAATCTCAGCCCCGACCATCTCGACCGTCATGGCAGCATGGAGAATTATGTAGCGGTAAAGGAGAAGCTGCTGCGGCAGGTGCCCACGAGCGGCCAGGCGATCGTTGGCGTGGACGATGGCTACGGCGCGGCGATCTTCACCGCGCTCACCGGGACCGGAGCGACTGCCGTCTCGGTCGGCAAGGTGCTGGGACGCGGAGTCTTCGTGGTGGAGGGTGCTCTCTATGACGCGCAAAGCCAGCGGGCGCAAAGGATCATGGCGGTGGAAGAGGCCTCCCATCTTCGCGGCGCCCACAATTGGCAGAACATGGCCCTTGCCTATGCCGCCACCAAATCGCTGGTCAAGGAACCAAAGCGGATTGCCACCGCAATAGCCTCCTTCCCCGGACTCAAGCACCGCATGGAGGATGTGCGATGCGTGGGAAGAGTGCGCTTCATCAACGATTCCAAGGCCACCAATGCCGATGCCGCGGCGCGCGCATTGGCCTGCTATTCCGACATCTTGTGGATTGCCGGCGGCAAGCCCAAGGCGGGCGGAATCGCCAGTCTGGCAGCTTACTTTCCCCGCATCCGCAAGGCGTACCTGATCGGCGAAGCGGCTCATGAATTCTCCCGCGTCCTGGACGGCAAGGTTGCCTATGAACTGTCCGGCACGCTGGACAAGGCGGTGGCGCAAGCGGCTTGCGACGCGGCGGCCCTTGAGGCAGGGCGGCCGGTGGTTCTTCTGTCGCCGGCGTGCGCGTCCTACGATCAATTCAAGGATTTCGAGCAGCGCGGTGAGCTTTTTCGTACCCTGGTGAACCGGCTGCCCCACGATGTGAGGGAGGCCTCATGAGCATCACGCGCGCCGACAAAGGCGGTTTTGCCGATTGGTGGTTCACGGTAGACAAAATGGCGCTCACTTTCATGGGCCTGTTGCTGGGCATCGGCCTGATGCTGGCCTTTGCCGCCAGCCCGGCCATCACCGGCGGGCCCATGAGCGCCGGCGATTTCCACTATGCCGTGCGTCAACTGGCCTTTGCGGTGATCGCGCTCGCCCTCCTGGCCGGTGCGTCGCTGCTTCCGCTCCGTCAGGTGAAGATGGTGGCATTGCTTCTGTTCGCCGGGGCCCTGTTCGGCTCGTTGCTGGTCCTGTTCCTGGGCAGCGACGTGCTGGGTGCCAGGCGGGAACTCAATTTCGGCTTGATGAGCCTTCAACCTTCGGAATTCCTTAAGCCAAGTTTCGCCATTGTCGCCGCCGCAGTCCTGGTCGACCGCCAGCCCACGCCGGTTCCCAAGCCGCTGGTCACGCTGCTCCTGATTCTGCCGGCGATCGCCGTCCTTCTCTTGCAGCCCGATGTGGGACAGACCGGATTGCTGTTGTCTCTGTGGGGCGCCATGCTGTTCTTTGCGGGCCTACCGCTCGTCTGGGTCGGCCTGATGGCGGGCGCGAGCGCCCTTCTGGGCGCGGGCGCCTATCTCGTTTTTCCTCATGTGCATCATCGTCTGGCGCAATATCTGAGTTCGTCGGATATCGGCTACCAGGCTGGATTGGCGCTCAAGGCCTTTGCCCATGGCGGCCTCACCGGGGTGGGACCGGGGGAAGGTACCGTCAAGTACCGTATCCCCGACGCCCATTCCGATTATATTTTCGCGGTCGCGGGCGAGGAGTTCGGGCTGATTCTTTGTGCCGGGATCGCACTCCTATTTTGCCTTCTCACGGTGCGGCTGCTGCTGCGCGCGGCCAGTGCGAAGGATCCCTTCTGCCAATTGGCGGGTGCGGGACTTTCGATGGTGACCGCGATGCAGGCCTTCATCAATATGGGCGTGGCGGTGTCGTTGCTGCCGGCCAAGGGTATGACCCTGCCCTTCATCTCCTATGGCGGCTCGTCTCTTTTTTCGATCGCGCTGACCATGGGTTTTGCGCTGGCGGTAACGCGCCAGCGGCCCCAACTCAAGACCAAGCTGCGACCGCTTCTGAACCCGATGGGAGCCGGTGGATGACGGGACCGATCGTGCTCTGCGCGGGCGGGACGGGCGGACATCTCTTTCCGGCCCAAGCCCTGGCGGGCGAACTCGGCAGGCGGGGACGCCCGGTCGTGGTGATGACGGACGCGCGCTTTGCCAATTACGCCACCTCCTTCCCTGGGGCGCCGATCGAGACGGTGCCGTCGGCGCCGCTCAATTCCCCGGCCGCGCCATTTACCATCGCTCTGGGCGTCATCATGGCTCTTGCCAAACTGTTGCGGCTCAAGCCCGCAGCCGTTGTCGGGTTTGGCGGCTATCCGTCGGTGCCGGTAATGCTGGCCGCCACCGTGGCGCGGTTTCCTACCGCCATCATCGAGCAGAATGCCGTAGTCGGCCGGGCCAACCGGCTGGTGATGAATCGCGTGAAGCGCATCGCCGCGGCCTTTCCCATCGCCCGCTTCGCGCCAAAGGACCGCTCCAAGATCGTGCTTACCGGCAATCCTTTGCGTGGCGAAGTGGTGGAGCTGTGGGGCGCGCCCTATCCGGAGCTCGCCGCCGACGGTCCGCTCAATTTGCTGGTATTCGGCGGCAGTCAGGGGGCGCGCGTCTTCGGCGAGATCGTGCCCCAGGCGGTGAGCGCTCTGCCCGAGGCCATCAAGACGCGACTCCACGTCACGCAGCAATGCCGGCCCGAGGATGGCGCGAACGTGCGCGCCGTTTATGCCGCAGATGGCGTTGCCGCCGAACTCGCGCCCTTTTTCGCCGACCTGCCGCGGCGGATGGCGGCAGCCCATCTGGTCATCGGCCGCGCCGGCGCCGGAACCGTGGCCGAGCTCATGGCGATCGGCCGGCCGGCCATCCTGGTCCCTCTGCCTCATGCCCTGGATGACAACCAGACACCCAATGCGGAAATTCTCTCTCGGGCCGGCGCCGGCTGGACGGTGGCGGAGCGCGACTTCACCAGCGAATCCCTGGTCCACATGCTGACCACGCTGTTCTCCGCGCCATCCGAACTCGAAGCCGGCGCCGCCCATGCCCATGCGCTGGCCACCAAGGGAGCCGCACAAAAACTCGCAGACCTGGTGGAAGACCTGGCCACACCCGAATGGAAGCCGGCATGATCCGGCCTATCGCCACCCGCGTCCCTCTCGACATCGGCGCCATCCACTTCATCGGCATCGGCGGCATCGGCATGTCGGGCATTGCCGAGATCATGCACAACCTCGGCTACAGGGTGCAGGGCTCCGACGTGACGGAAAATGCCAATGTCAATCGCCTCAGGGCCATGGGAATCAAGATCGCGGTCGGCCACGCGGCCGAGAATCTCAGGGGCGCCGATGCGGTGGTCTATTCCTCCGCGGTCAAGCCTGGCAATGCCGAATTGGATGCGGCCCGGGCGCTGGCGCTGCCGTTGGTGCGCCGCGCCGAGATG
>JBOHKF010000291.1:0-2053 GCA_050729015.1 Rhizomicrobium sp.
CATCAATTCTCCAAGGTGGAACTCGTCTCCATCGCCACGCCGGAACAATCCGCGTTCGAGCACGAGCGGATGACCGACGCGGCGCAGGAAGTGTTGAAGCGCCTCGATCTCGCCCATCGGGTGGTGATGCTTTCGACCGGCGACTTGGGCTTTTCCGCGCAAAAGACCTACGACCTCGAAGTCTGGCTGCCGGGACAGAATTGCTATCGCGAAATCTCCTCCTGCTCGAATTGCGGGCCGTTTCAGGCGCTGCGGATGAATGCCCGATGGCGGGGCGCGGATGGCAAGGTGCAGGGTCCCGTCCACACCCTCAACGGGTCGGGCCTCGCCGTCGGGCGCACCCTGGCGGCGATCATGGAGAATTACCAGGAGCGCGATGGCGGCTTCGCGATTCCGGCGGCCCTGACGCGTTACATGGGCGGCAAGACATTTATCGGCAAGGCGTGATGCGCATTCTCGTCACCAACGACGATGGCATCCATTCCCCGGGCCTTGGTGTCGCGGAACGGATCGCCGGCGCCCTTTCCGGCGATGCCCTTTCCGGCGATGTCTGGGTGGTGGCGCCGGAGATGGAGCAATCGGGCGCCTCCCACTCGCTCACCCTGACGTTGCCCCTGCGGTTGCGCCAGGTTTCCCTGCGCCGTTTTGCCGTCACCGGCACGCCCACCGATTGCGTGATGATGGCCTGTCTCCATTTGCTGAAGAGCAAGCCCCCGGAATTGATCCTGTCGGGCGTCAATTCGGGCTCCAATCTGGCTGACGATGTCACCTATTCCGGCACCATCGCCGGCGCCATGGAAGGCTCGGCGCTGGGCATTGCTTCGGTGTCGCTTTCCCAGGCCGCAGACGACGAGGGCAAGGCCGGCATGGACTGGTCGGCCGGCGAAGTGCACGGCCCCCCGCTGCTGCGCGAATTGCTGGCTGCCGGCTGGCCGGCAAGCGCTCTGATCAATGTCAATTTTCCATCCTGCCCGGCTGCCAAGGTGAAGGGCTGGGAATTGGTGCCGCAAGGCCGCTACGACCTCCAATCCACTGAGATCGAAGAACGGCACGACGCCCGCGGCGGGGCCTATTACTGGATCGGTCTGAGACGCCGGCGCGCCTTGCCCGCCAGGAATAGCGATTTGGGCGCGGTTTACGCCGGCAAGATTTCGGTAACGCCCCTGCACATGAATCTGACCGAACCCCGGGTGCTTGAGGATCTGCGCGCGAGGCTCGGCCGCCGGATTGAGCAGATTGAGGGTGATGCAGAAGGTTAAAACCTTGTTTACGAATAAGGCAGATGATTCGTTTTGGCACAGATTTGTGGATGCCCATGCGAAAGCTTTTGCTGGCCCTGGCTTGCGCAATGCTTGCGGGGTGCACCGAGACGCCCGAGACCATGCTCGACTGGGGCGTGAACGACCACCTGCCGGGCGTTGCGGCGCGCCATGTGGCGAAAGAGGCCGCTCGGGGGCGAAAGCGCTTGCCGCCGAGGGCCGCACCCACAACCCCGGTCGAAGTCGCGCGTCTGCCGGATGGCCGCGATCCCAATGCGCCGCAATTCACTTGGCCGGTGGCCGGTCCGGTGATCGTTCCCTTCGGCACCGCCGCCAATGGCGAGCGCAATGACGGCATCAACATCGCCGCGCCGATGGATACGCCCATTCACGCCGCCGCCTCGGGCACGGTTACCTATGTGGGCGACGAACTCAAAGCGTACGGCAATCTGATCCTGATCCGCCACGAAGACGGCTATGTCACGGCCTATGCCCACGCCGACAGGATTCTGGTCAGGCGCGGAGACAAGGTAGGCAAGGGGCAGGTGATCGGCTATTCGGGCGCCACCGGGGACGTCGATTCGCCCCAGCTTCATTTCGAGATCCGCCACGGCACAGAGCCCGTCGACCCCCGCTCGCTGCTGGTGGCGCGGGCATTTTAGATAAGCCATGCCCAGACGAAGCGTGGCAGACAAGCCAGGTAAAGGCCGACCGAGAAAAGCGATCAAAATCAAGCCCTTGTGCGAACCATAGGGTCGGCCCGGGAGCCCCTCAAGCCGGTTCGACTAAAACAG
>JBOHKF010000292.1:0-2986 GCA_050729015.1 Rhizomicrobium sp.
GTATAGGGCTCGATGAATGAATCCATGAGTGTATTCTTGCCGGACGCCACCTCGTCCAGCTCCGCCCCCACCAGATTGAGCGATTTGCCGATCGCCACCTTGCCGGTCAGAACGCCGATCGATCCGGTGAGCGTGGCGGGCTCGGCCACGATCCTGTCGGCGCTGGCGGAGATGTAATAGCCGCCGGAAGCGCCTAGCCCGGCCATGCTCACCACCACTTTCTTGCCCCGGGCCTGCGCCTTTCTCACGGCATCGAGAATCTGATCCGACGCGGTCACCGAACCCCCGGGCGAATCCACCCTCAGCAAAATGACGCGAATGCCCGGCTCGCGTGCCGCATCGCGAATGGCTTGGGAAAGATCGTCGCTGGCGATGCCGGAACCGGAGTTGAGAATGTCGCCCTGCAAGGTGCCGTCCACGATATCGCCGGCCGCTTCGATCACCGCAAGATTGGCCCCGTAGGGACTGCTGAAATCCTTGGTCTTGATGTAGTCGGTGATCTTGACAAGTTTGGCGCCTTGTCCTGCCCGTCCCAACGCAGCCCCCATTGCGTCATCGTCATAGCCCAATCGGTCCACCAGCCCTTTGGTCTTTGCATCTTCGGCGAATTGCGGGCTGGCATCGAAGGCAGCTTCCACCTTCGCCGGATCGAGGCGCCGGTCGTGTGCCACCTCGGCAATTGCCGCGTCCCGCCAGGATTTGGTGACTTCGGTCAATTGCTGCCTGTCCGCATTGGTCATGGATTTTTCCATGAACATGTCGGCCGCGCTTTTGTAGGCGGCGCGCTTGGCGACTTGCGGAACCGCCTGAATTTTGTCGAGCAACCCTTTGAGGAAGATTTCACCCACGCCGCCACCTGCGACTTTGAAGTCGCTTCTGGGCTGAACCCAGATTTCATTGGCCGCGGCGGCCGTGACATAATCCCCCAAACCCGCCGTAAGAAATCCCGTCGCCTGCGCGATGACGAACTTGCCGTTGGCGCGGAAGCGGTCAACCGCGCTGGAAAGCTCTTCGGCCTGGGCCAGGGACACCTGGCCGTCGCCCAATCGCATCAGCAGGCCTTTGATGCGCGGATCGCGTGAGGCATCGTCCAGCGCGAACAGAAGGTTCATCATGGTCTGCGGCGGGGCGCCCAGCGAAAAACCCGTGGCGGAGGAATCAGGAACCGGTTGGCGAAGGTCGAGCGTGAGCACCATATTGCCGGGAAGTCCATCGCCTCGTGCCAGCCCGATCACGAACAGAATCGCGAAAACCAGAATGACCAGGAAGATGAATTTGGCGGCACCGTTCAGCACCGCAGCCATGATGGAGCGGAGCCAATTGAGAAAAGCGGCCATGGCGAATCCTTGGGAAGATACTAGCGCGCTCTTATATAGCGGCAACGGAACCGGCCCAAACGTCGGTCCCTTCCGGAACCTGCCAAGAAGCGTCTCCGGAAGGCAGAAAAAACCCGGCTTCCGTCCTGGAAGCCGGGCTTTTGCAGGTCATGGGTGCATTAGTGGCGCTGTCCTTCGCGCAGGGCATCTTTTGCCCCGCCCACCGCGTTCTGCGCTTTGCCTTTGGCCTTGTCGGCCGCTCCCTCGGCTTTCAGCTTGCTGTCGCCGGTCATCTTGCCGGCTGCCTCTTTTGCCGCGCCTTTGGCTTGGTTAGCCGAACCATTGATCCTGTCCTTGTCCATGCTTAGACTCCTTTGCCGAAAGGATAACGACGCCTATCCGGCAGGCGTTCCGTATAGACGTCTCGGTCCGGCCCGGCGAAGCAGAGAACGAGGAGGACGTTATGCGTAGACGGAACTTTCTGGTGTTGCTCCTGATGGGAAGCGCGGGTGCCGCGACCAACGGCCCCGCCTTGGCAGCTAACTCCGGCGCCAAAAGCGACGCGGAGTGGAGGGCCATCCTTTCTCCTGCCGCTTTTGAGGTGCTGCGCCGCCAAGGAACCGAAGCGCCTTTTTCGAGTCCGTTGGACGTCAACTATAAGGCCGGCACCTACTCCTGCGCCGGGTGCGATCATCCGCTGTTTTCGTCGGCAACCAAGTACGACAGCCACACCGGCTGGCCCAGCTTCTGGAAGCCGCTGGCCCGTGCGATACTGACTTCTCAGGACCGCTCCTTGGGCATGGAACGTACAGAAGTTCATTGCATCGCCTGCGGTGGGCACTTGGGCCATGTCTTCGACGATGGCCCGAGACCCACCGGTTTACGCTATTGCATGAACGGAGTGGCGCTGAGATTCCACGACGCCTGAACGAGGCCGTTGGCTTATTTCTTGGCCGGAGCCGCAGGCGTGCCCGACCCCGCCGCCGGCGGCTTCGCCCTCGCCCGGGCCTGCTCAGCCATGGAATCGTGCGCCTGGGTGAATCCGTTCAAGGAAAGCTTGAGATCGTAATTCTTGCCATCGTCGGCGGTCACCTTGATCAGCGCATTGCCACTGGCATGGCTCAGCTGGTCGATGGTCGAATTGTCAATCAGCATTTCCACATAGCAGCCGGCGCGGTCGCACCGCCGAAAAGGTAGCACCGGCGACGTATAACTGCCGGCTTGAAGGGTTGTACCCCTGGGAATGGATACACCGAGCGGCACCGAAATTTGAATGACGTGCCGATCAAGATGGGGAATGTAGGCGATTGAAACCGACAGCACGCGCTGCTGGCTCTTCGCGTCATTCTGCTGTTGATACATGTCGCAAGGCGAGGTGGTCTGCGTAGGGTAGCAGCGCACCAGCCAGTCGCCCACGGCCTTGACCTCCGGCTGCGCCGCTGCACTCGCGGGCTGAGGCGCCGGGGCTGGGGGAGGCGCAGCCAACGCGCCGCCGGAAAACGCCCCGGCAAGGACCACGGCGAGGAACCAGGGACTCTTCATGACCACATCCTCCACAGCCAGGAGCCGCGCTTGGCTTCATCGCGGCGATAGGCGCGTTCGGCAGCGCCAAAGCCGTTGAGCGAAACCGGGATGGCGATGGGTTTGTTATTGTTGGCGCCCTCGAACAC
>JBOHKF010000293.1:0-2980 GCA_050729015.1 Rhizomicrobium sp.
TCCCAGGCCTCATGCGGGGTCATGTGATGACGAAAGCCCCGCTGGTCATCTTGACGGTGCGGATCTGGCCGGTCGCGGTGTCGCGCATCTGAAAGCTCGCCAGCACGCTGGTGAGCTTCACGTTCGAATTGTCGGCCTGCTCGATCAGGGCTCTGGCTCTGGCCTCGTTGCCGGCGTCGTAGCCGCCCGATGGGGCGGGAAGCGTGAGTTTCATTATCGCGAGCCCTTACAAAACGAGCGGCCGGCAAAGCGAGCGGCCGGCAAAAGGCATAATCATCTCAGCCCTCCGGCCACCAGGTCCAGCCGCGGCACGCCGATCCGCCAGGCATCGAGATTCACTCCGTCATAGCGCACCCGAAGCTGGCGGCCGGCGAAGCGCACATCGGTAAGCTTGGAGACCGTATAGGGCCCGAAGCCGGTTTCGATATCGTCCGGCTCGAACTTCACGAAGAAGGTGGCTTCGACGTCGCCGGCGGTAATGTCGTCGGGGATCAGTTTCCTCGCATATTGGATCTGGTCGCCATTGCCCAATTCCACCGGCCCCGATTCCAGGAACGGCATCGCACTTCCCGGATAGGCGTGGCCGACATCGTGCTCGTAGACAGTGCCGTCGTTTCCCACCCGCATCGGATAGAAGGAATTGACGCCGGCATCGACCCCGGCAAACCTGGCGAGCAATCCCATGGTCCAATGGTTCTCGCGGAAGTTCCAGGTGACGTAGGAATCCACTTCGGTCGAGGAAGCGCCGGGATAATGCCAGGTGATCTCGCCGAAGGCCGAATTCATCTCGGCGGTGATCTTGGAGCGCTGGAGAATATTGAGATTGCCGAACACCGCGTCCCAGACATCGCAGGCCAAAGGCAGGACATAGCCGTTGTAGAGCCAGAAGCCGTTGGTCCCCATCCACACCGCCTGGGCGCCATAAGCGGTCGCCACCGCGTCCACCGCGATGGCGCAGCCCCGCGAGATCGCGCCGCAGCCCTGGCCCACTTTGTTGAAGCCGTAGACGAAGCTGTTGGCCTCGTAATAGGCGAGCCATACATCCACGTCGGTGAAGATGAGATTGCCCGACTTGATCCTCAGCCCCATCATCAACCGGCCCGCCGTGCCTAACTGATAGTCGCCGGCCTGGTTCGAGGCGGATGGCGTCCAGGTGGTGATCACCTGCTGGTCGCACCATTGCACCAGCCGGGGGTTGTTGTTCGCTCCCAGCACCATCGCCATGCCCTCGGCAGTGACCAGGAGGGCCACGCCGGTCGGCGCGCCGCTCACCTTGGCCGCGGCGGTTCCGGTATTGAGCGTCCATTGATAGAGAAATCCGTCCTCGGCCATGATTCCGATCAGGTATTGCCCGAAATTGTCCATGCTCCACATCGAGGCTTCCTGGATGGCGTTCTGGTCGGGAATGGGGGCGCCGTAATTGTAGCCCGCACCATAGGTGCCGTCGCCATAGCCGCCTTCGGCAACCGCATCGGCCCTCCCCACGGTGAAACCGGACGGCGTGATGTCGGACAATGTGCCGTCGCGGGTCATGGCATAGAGCTTCTGCTCGGTGCCGATTCCCGACCAGGTGTCGCTGGAATTGTCGTGCCAGGAAACGATGGCGCGGCCTTTGCCGATGAGGGTGGTCGGGGATTTCGTGCGCCAGCCGCCCAAAGGCATGATCGCGCCCTGAAAGAATCTGATCAGGTTGGCGTTAAGCCACCGGCCCTTGGCCTGATACTGGGTGCCGTTGCGATAGAGCCCGGGCGGCAGCTTGAGAGGGAAGAACGCCATCTCTCAGCCGGTGTTGTTGGTGTAGGTGTAGGAAATGACGATCCCGGTCACGGTGTCGCTGTCCCCGCTCACAGTGTCGGTGATCCGGCATTGCCAGACGGCGCTGTCGGTCGCGGTTGTCTGCGGCCCGATGACGAAGCTGCCGCTGAAAGTGGGCTGCTCGACATTGGTTGCCGAGGCACTGACGGTGGCATCCCCGCTGACATAGACCCACGCATAGGAGAAATTCCCGCTGGTCGGTCCGCCGCTAAACCCGAACGCCGGCACTTGCCCGGACCAGTTCTCGGTGATGGTGCGGCCTGAGCCGGCGCTGCTGGCGCCCGAGCCCGACCAACCGGCGTTGGTGGCCGCGAATGGCCCCAGCGCCTCGAAGCATTGCCGCCAGGAGTCGCCGCTGCCCACCCAGGCGTTCTTGACCGCATGCCAGGCGCCGCCATTGCCCACGAAAGGAATGCCGTTCACCCATGCCCCGCCATTGCCCACCGCAACGCTTGAGGGAATCGTCATATCTGGTACCAGACGTCGCCGTTGGCCGGCGTTCCCGACGGTCCCCCAGTCGAGACCGTGATGGTGGTTATCGCCGCCGAGCCCAGAGCGAGATTGGCCCTGGCCGCCACGATATTAGCGAGGTCGCTCAAATTGCTGGATCGCTGGCAGCTCGCCGCCTCGGCCGCGGCGATGGCGTTGGACTGAGCGGTTGACGCCGCGCCGGTCGCGTCGAAGGCGGAACTGGCTGAGGTCGCCGCCGTACCCAGCCCCAAATTCGCTCGCGCGGTCCCGGCATTGGAAAGGTCGGAGAGATTGTTGCCGGGCTGGAGGAAGGCTGTCACCGCCTGGGTGGCGGCAGAACCGAGACCGAGGTTGGTCCTGGCCGCGGCGGCGCTGGCGATATCGGACAGGCTGTTGGCCGTCTGGCAGGCGGCGAGCGCGTTGGTCTTCATTTGCCCGTCGATGGCGACGAATGTGGCGTTGAGGGTCGTCCCCCAGCTATTGGCATCGGCATTTACGGTGGGATAGGACCAACCGTAATTGGGCGTGGTGGAGTCAGCCATGTCTCGCTCTCAATAGAGTTCGTCGACGACGATGAAGCCGAGGGCGCCGGCGCCGCCGACATCGCCGTTGGTGCCCGCCGCTCCGGCCGCCCCTCCGAGACCGATGGAGTAGGAATAGGATGACGAGGGCGCGTTGATAATCGCCTCGATAT
>JBOHKF010000294.1:0-7735 GCA_050729015.1 Rhizomicrobium sp.
GAAGGGGCAAAGAAGCGCGGAAGCGAAATAGACCAAAGCCGAATAGACGAAGCGAAACCGAGAACAGAAGAGTCTGATTATCCCATGACCCAAACGTCCAGCGACGCGTTATCGCGGTCGGACCGCGCGCTCATCGTCGCCTTGGCGATCGTGCTGACCACCGCCAGCGTCGCCATTGGCGCCTCTCTCACCAACCACCCTGCCAGCGTCAAAGCCGCCATCGTCGCCGAACCGGTGCCGGTCAAGGTGGTGCGGGTGGTGACGGCGTCCTTGGCAGATACCGATCCCGCCATGACCCAACTCCTTGCCGAGCACCGCTGTCTTTCGGAGGCTCTTTATTACGAAGCCCGCGGTGAAGGGGTGCAAGGCGAGAAGGCGGTCGCGGAAGTGGTGTTCCACCGCATGAAGACGGGCAATTACGGCCACTCTATCTGCGCGGTGGTTTACGAGGGCGCGGGCCATCCCGGCTGCCAGTTTTCCTTCACTTGTAACGGCGACCTCCATCGCCACAAGGAAATGCACGCCTGGGCGGAAGCCGAACATGTGGCGGCCGGAATCCTGACCGGTCAGGCCTGGCGCAAGAACGAGACCGAAGGCGCCACCAACTACCACGCCGTCTCGGTGACTCCGGACTGGGCCCCCACGCTGGAAGAAACCACGCGGATCGGCAACCACATTTTTTATCGCGACAGCCATACCAGTTAGAACAATTCCAGGAAGCGTGCCAGGAAGGGTGTGACGGCCCGAATGACGCGCGCGCCCTCTTGAAACAAGCGGCGCCGCTACAAATCCAGCGCCACGTCCAGATTGGCAGCGCTGTGGGTGATTGCGCCCGAACTGATATAGCCCACCCCCGTCTCGGCGATGGCGCGCACATTTTCGAGCGTCACGTTGCCGGATGCCTCCAGCACGGCGCGGCCGTCCGCCAACGCCACGGCGCGGCGAAGGTCCGCAGCATTCATGTTGTCGAGAAGGATCGCATCCGCTCCCAATGACAGCGCTTCTTCCAGTTGGCACAGCGTGTCCACTTCGAGTTCGATTTTGGTCATGTGCCCCAGGCCGTGCCGCACGCGACCAAGGGCGGCGGCAATGCCGCCCGCGGCGGTTATGTGATTGTCCTTGATCAGGACCGCGTCATCCAATCCGAAGCGGTGATTGAACCCGCCGCCGCAACGCACGGCGTATTTCTGGAGAATCCTCAGATTGGGAAGCGTCTTGCGCGTGCAGACGATTCGCGCCTTTGTGCCTCGGACGGCGTCAACCAGCAGAGCCGTTGCGGTGGCGACGCCGGAGAGATGGCCCAGGAAATTCAGCGCCACCCGTTCGGCGGTGAGAATGGCGCCGGCAGAACCCGTAACCGTCGCCAGAACGTCCCCGGCTTCCACCTGGCTTCCATCCGGGCGTGTGACGTCGAGCCTGACCGCCGGATCTATGAGCGCGAACGCGACTGTGGCGGCGTTGAGCCCGGCGATGCGGCCCGACCGGCGCGCCAACAGGCGGGCTCTGGCAGTTTGGCCGGACGGCGCGATCAGGTCCGAGGTGATGTCTCCGGCGCGGCCCAAATCTTCCACGAGCGCCAAGCGGACTTGCCGCTCGATCAAGAGCCTGGCCGGCGGCCGGATGAACGGGCTGGGGTCCATCGAACTCACAAACATCCGGAGATCGATGTTGCCGATCGGCTCGGCGGCGCATCTTGCATGCTTAAAGCCTGGGTAAGGGTAAGAAAGCTGCGGGTTGCGGGCGTTTGAGGGGACGGGTGGTCGGTTCGCCAATGCGCCCCCCGCGATTCTTCACGGAGCAGCGCGCCGGTCGCTACCAACCGCGCCGCCGCCAGCATGTTGAGAAGAGCAGGGTTGCCAATGCTTGACTGTTCCAGCCTGGCGATGATGCCAAGAGCCTGGCGAAGGCCCGCTCCATTGCGCTCCAGGCCAACATGGCGGGTCATTGCCGCCCTGAGCACATGAGGAGGCGGGGAGAGCCCGAACGCCTGGGGTGCGGGCGGCTCGCCCGCGGTTTTCCCTGGTGCCGCCGTATCCCGGACATTCTCTGCCACGCGGGCGGCGAATACGAGCGCTTCGAGAAGGGAATTGGAGGCAAGCCGGTTGGCCCCGTGAAGACCGGTGGCAGCGCATTCGCCCACGGCGCAAAGGCCGGGGAGGGAGCTCTTCCCGTCGCTGTCGCAAAGGATGCCGCCCATGTGGTAATGCGCCGCAGGCGCAACCGGAATGGGCGCCCGAGCGGGATCGATGCCGGCGGCAAGTGCGGCAGCATGGACGGTAGGAAAGCGCCGAGCGAAGCGGCTGCCGATGGCGTGCCGGCAATCGAGAAAGACATGCTTGCCCCGGGCAAGCTCGCGATGAATGGCGCGCGCCACGATGTCGCGTGGCGCGAGCTCGGCGTCGGCATGTGCGGCAGTCATGAACCGCCTGCCGGTTTCGTCAACCAGAATGGCGCCTTCGCCCCGTAACGCTTCGGTGGCCAGGGGTGCGGGGTCCCGGCCAACGGCCAGTGCCGTGGGATGGAATTGTACGAACTCGGCATCGGCGACGGCGGCGCCGGCGCGCGCGGCCATTCCCAGGCCTTCGCCCCGCGCGCAGGCGGGATTGGTAGTTACCGCGTAAAGTGCGCCCAGCCCACCGGTGGCGAATATCAGCGCCCGGCCCCTGATGAGGAGCAGTCGCGCGTCCGCGCCCAGGCCATGGCGGACGAACAGGCCGATCGCGCGCCCACCTTCCGTAGCCACTTCCACCGCATGGAACCCCTCCAGGATACGGATTGATGGCGTTTGAAAAGCCCTCTGCGCCAGCACCCGCGAGATCTCTGCGCCGGCGCGATCGCCGGTTACATGCACGATGCGGGCGCGGGAATGTGCCGCTTCCCGCCCCAGTGCCAGAAAGCCGGACGGATCGCGATCGAAATTGACGCCCAGCGCCACCAAATCGGCGATGCGGGCGGGCCCGTCGCGGGTTACGCGTCGGACTATCTCGGGATCGCAAAGTCCCGCTCCGGCCGCCACGGTGTCGCGGGCATGATTGCGCCAATCGTCATCGGGAGCCAGGGCGGCGGCGATTCCCCCTTGGGCCCAGGCGCTGGAGCCGGAATAACCCGGCCGCGAGTTCGCCAGCACGACGGCGGGGAAGGGCGCAAGCTTCAAGGCCGTGAAAAGACCGGCTATGCCCGCTCCCAAGATCAGGGCGCCGTCGGTCTCTATCAAATTGTCCGATCGTGGCATGATCTCAGTTCTTGAGGGCAAGCATGCGTTCGATGGGGACACGGGCACGGGCGCAAGCCGCGGCCTCGATTTCCACCGCATGGGTCATGGTTTCAAGGGACCGCAAAATACCGGCCAAGGAGATGCGCTTCATGTGCGGACAGAGATTGCACGGACGCACGAACTCCACCTTCGGATATTCCACGGCGACATTGTCGCTCATGGAGCATTCCGTCACCAAAACCACGCGTTGAGGCTCATGGCTCCCGACATAGCCGATCATGCCGGCCGTCGAGCCTGAAAAGTCCGCTTCCGCCACCACGTCCGGCGGGCACTCCGGGTGGGCCAGGACGGTGATTCCCGGATGGTCGCTGCGGAAGCGCCGTATGTCCTCGGCCGTGAAGCGTTCGTGAACCTCACAGGCCCCGGCCCAGCTTATGACCCCGATGTGGGTTTTGGCGGCGACATTCTGCGCCAAATACCGGTCCGGAATCATGATCACAGCACCCACGCCAAATTCACGAGCGATCTCTTCCACCACCCGGACCGCGTTGGCCGAGGTGCAGCAGATATCGCTCTCTGCCTTCACTTGCGCCGAGGTATTCACATAGGTCACTACCGGAAGGCCCGGATGCTTCTCTCGTAGAAGCCGCACGTCGGCCGCCGTGATGGATGCCGCCAGCGAACAGCCGGCTGCCGCATCGGGAATGAGAACGGTCTTTTCCGGAGAGAGGATCTTCGAGGTCTCGGCCATGAAATGGACCCCTGCTTGGACGATTATTTGGGCGTCCGTCCGTGCCGCCTCGCGGGCAAGGGCGAGGCTGTCGCCCTTAAAATCGCTCACACAATGAAAGATCTCGGGCGTCATGTAATTGTGGCCCAGAATCACCGCCCGACGCTCGCGCTTGAGCCGATTGATGCGGGCGATCAGGGGGGCATGGACCGCCCACTCGACTTCCGGGACGACTTTGGAGACACGGGAATAGAGACCACGGGTCTCCCTGGCGACAGTTTCCGAAAAGGCAAATCGAGCGCCCATCTTCTTCTCCTATAATGCTCAATATGAGCATATATGTGGGGCAAAAAACCCGGCCTTCAACCGCCGGTCCGTCACTTTATGCTACACATGAGCATAAGGAGGTCAAGGCGGGTGGGCCCCGCCTGAGGGTGGCTTGACCGAGAGCGGTATTCGAGCGGGCTCCCCGTCGCAACGCTGCGGAACCCTCGGCCCGGGAACCAGGCTACCGGTTCAGCGTGGCGCCGGACGCGCGGGCGGCGGCGGAATGGGCGCCAAAACCATGTCGCTCGGCGAAGGTAGTTGTCCTGACTCGGGCAGCGCTTCAGCCGGATTGTACGTCACCTCGCCCATGGTGCGGGCCGGATTGATGGCTGCTTCGTAAGTGCTCGCCCTGCTTCCCATATAGGCGTCGCCATTGGGATTGCCGGCGCTTGGAACATAGAGGGCACAGCCCGACAGAGCCAAGCCGAGTGCAGTCGCCAGCAGCAAGCGCGTTCTCATCGAATCCCCTCATCGCCAGAGCCGAGTGCGCACCCTTGCAAATGTCGCCGGCGTTTTCAACGGCGCGCCCCCAATCTCAAGCCGGGAGCGGGGCGCTCGCGCAACACCTCCCGACGGAAGCGGAAAAACTCGGCCGGGCGGCCCCTGGCGGAGGCCGCGAATTTTCCGGTCCCTTCGACCAAGCCTTGTTCGGCCACCAGGCGGCGGAAATTCTGCTTGTGCAGGCGTCGGCCCAGAAGCGCCTCCACGGTGCGCTGCAATTCGAGCAACGTGAATTCCTGAGCCATCAGCTCGAAAACCACCGGCCGGTACTTCATCTTGCCTCTCAGCCGGGCGATTGCCGTCGCCAGAATGCGGCGATGGTCATAGAGCATGGCGGCACCCAAATCGCCCGCCGGCCCGATCTTCGGGAGAGGCTTGCCGCGGTCGCGAGACGATTCCTTGACCAGGCCTGCCTCGTAAAGAAGCTCATAACGCTCCAGCACCTTTTCTTCGTCCCACGCCACGCCGTCGGTGCCGAAGCAGAGCCGGACCCGGTCGCGGCGCAATTCGGCGGCGTGCGACGCCGCCGCGTCTTTCGTGAACTGCCGGAGCCTGGGAAGGATGAGACCCTCAATCATGGCGGGCTTGGCGCGACGCCAATCCTCCCAGGGAAAATAATGATACCAGCCGCGCCAGATTGCCTCTCGCCCGGCCGCTTCTGTGGCCTCCTTTCCCTGGCGGGTGAGGGCGAGATAGCCGACCGAAACCACGCGGGTCCCGCCGCCGGCGGAAGAAGACAGATGCCGGCCCCGATCGCCGAACGTGTAAAGTTGTTCGGTATAGCCAAGGTCGAACCGGGCCTGCTCGCCTACCCATTTGCGCAAGCCTTGCTCCAAAGTGCGGTGGGATTCGGGATCGAAGGGACCAAACGGGAGGGAGTCAAAGCCACGGGCGGCCACCAGCGCGTAAGGCTCTTCCTTTTCCACCGAAACGATGGCGGCGGAGAGGCCGATGCTGATTGGTGCCTGGTTCACAGATTGGCCAGCGGAAAGGCCGTCGTGGCACCTTCCATTACCGGCAAGGGCGGCCCCATCGTCCTCAACGCGGCCACCATGCGGCCGTCGCGGCTCAGTGCCTCGTCGGCGTGGCGCACCAGAAGGAGGTTGGGATTGGCATGCGGCGCCCGGCGCCGCATCGCCATCGCCACCTCGATCTCGCGGCCGGGCCCAAGTCGGTCGCAAAGGATGGCGAAGGCGGACGCCATGGATCGGCTGATCCCAGCCCAGCAGTGGATCAAGAGGGGTGCGTTCGCGTCCCATTCCCGGGCAAAGGCGATCAGGCGCTCGACATGCTCTCTGGCCGGCGGAAAATCGGCGGCTAGGGGATCGCTCACATCGTCAATGGCCAGTTGGAGGTGAGTGCGGCGGTCATAGCCTTTTGGCGTGGGAATCATGTGCAGCGGCGACAAGAGGCTTACCAGATGCGAAGGACGATGATTCTGGAGAGCCTGGGCCACTCCCGAAAGAGGCGAAACAAGAAGCTGTGACATGGCGGGAAGTCTACCATCTTGAGTGGATCACGGGTTCACGGGATCGGCGATTCACCCCATAAGTATTTGTTTTATCGTACTTCCGTCCGGAGAACCGCATCCCTTCCTGAACCGCTTCAGTGATTTGCGAGCTTGTGAAACCGCTCCAGGAACAGAACTTCCGCCTCGGCAGTGCAGAGGGGTAGGAGCCGCGGTGTCTTGAGAGCCTTTGGGGGGGCGCCGAACAGCTTGCGCGCTTCCTTTTCGGCAAATCCCGCCAATTGGGTCGCCTCGTAAAAGGCGGAGAGGCGGTCGGCCTTCTTGAACAAGTGGGCGAGCGGCTTTGAGACCAGGGCCGGTAGGCCGAAGCGCAGATGGATAGTTGCTTGAAGTTTCATCTCCAAGTCTTTGTAATCGAGCCCGATCGCTGTCTTGAATGGACTAATGAGGTCGCCGACAACATATTCCGGCGCGTCGTGCAGCAGAGCCATGAGACGCGCCTTTCTGGCAATCCGGGGATTGAGTTCGACCACCAGCCGTTCCACCACCAGCGAATGTTGAGCAACGGAAAAGGCGTGTGTGCCCCGGGTCTGGCCGTTCCAGCGAGCCACCCTGGCCAGGCCATGGGCGATATCCTCGATCTCCACGTCAAGCGGACTGGGCTCCAGGAGGTCCAGCCGGCGCCCGCTGAGCATGCGCTGCCAGGCGCGCGGGGGGGCCCTGTCAACCAAGCAGGCGCAAGCCGCTGACCGTGAGCGTGGCGGCCAGGATCAGGCGCAATGCCAGATCGGGAAGGCGCGGCGCAAACAGGCTTGCGATGATCACGCCGGGGAGCGAACCGATCAACAGCGATTCCAGCACCGTAACATCCACCCCGCCGTTCACGACGTGGCCCAGCCCCGCCACCAATGTCAGCGGCACCGCGTGCGCAATATCGGAGGCGGCAATCTTGACCACCGGAATTTCCGGATAAAGAAGGACAAGCGCGGTCACGCCCAAAGCACCGGCGCCAACCGAAGAAACGGACACCAAGGCTCCCAGGATCGCTCCCGTCGCCACGGTAAACCGGAAGGTCCGCCGCCCGTCCAGGACGCCGACCCGGCGCGAATAGGAAGCGAGCAGGTATCGCCGGAATACAAGCGCGAGCGCGGTGGCCAACAACGCCAACCCCAGGACCCGGGTGATCAGCGCGTTGGCGGTGGCTGGATCCACATGCGCCAAGCGAAAGACCAGCAAGGTGAGGACCGAAGCGGGAATGGAACCCAGTGCCAGACGGCCCACGATGCGCCAATCTATGTTGCGCTCCAAACCGTGAACGATCGTGCCCCCGGTCTTGGTTATGCTGGCAAAGAATAGGTCGGTGCCTACCGCCGTCGTCGGGTGGACCTGGAAGAGAAGGATCAGGAGCGGCGTCATCAAGGCGCCGCCCCCCACACCCGTCATTCCGACCAGAACTCCCACCGCGAAACCGGAAACGACGTAGAGAGGATGAACC
>JBOHKF010000295.1:0-5091 GCA_050729015.1 Rhizomicrobium sp.
GGCCGGGGCCGGTGTGGGGACATGGGGCCCGCGAGCCTTATGAGGCGGCCGCCCTGTCTCGAATTCTGGCCTTGGTAAGGTCCGGTTAACCATAAAGGGCAATCTTCGGGGCGATGCAGGTCAACGCTCCCGGCGCTCCCAATACCGTCCTGGCCGCTCTCAGGAATGCCGCCGCCGCCACCGGATCGGATTTTCACTATCTCCTGGGCATCGCGCTCCGGGAATCGAGTCTCAAAGCGAACGCCCAGTCGAGCACCTCCTCTGCGGGCGGCTTGTTCCAGTTTCTGGATCAGACCTGGCTTGGCCTGGTGAAGACTCATGGCGCCAAATATGGCTTGGGCCAACTCGCCGGGGCGATCAGCCGCGCTCCGGATGGCCGCTATCGGGCCGACAGCGAAGCGGACAAGGATAAAATCCTTTCCTTGAAGAAGGACCCCGGAATTTCCGCGCTCATGGCCGGCGAATATGCCCAGGCAACCCGGGGCACAATGGAAACGGTCCTTGGCAGGCCGGTCTGCGGCGGAGAGCTTTACGCCGCGCATTTTCTGGGGGCGGAAGGAGCTTGCAAGCTGATCCGCACCAACGCCAGCGCGCCATCTTTGAACGCGGCAACGCTTTTTCCCGAAGCCGCCACCGCCAATCGTAGCGTGTTCTTTCATGCCGATGGGCGGCCCAAGAGCGTGCGCGAAGTCTATGACTGGGCGCTGGACCAACCGGGCCCGGAAAAAAATGGTCCGACTGCGGCCGGCGCCGCCAATGTCGCCAATGCCGCGGCCGTCAGTGTCGATCTCGAGACCCTGGCCAGGGGGGTGATCAACTGGCAGCCGGATTTTTCGGGCGCACAAGCGCTTAGCCTGTCGCTCAACTCCGGCCTGCTCGATCTTCTGTCATCGTCCAGGGAGGCTTGAGCAATACCGGTTTTGGCTCACCGATTTCACGAAACGGTGAGCCGGCTAACCCAAAGCTTGCGCCACCCGCGTCTCCAGTTCCACCGCCAGCGCCAGGGCGACATCGGTGGTCGCCTCCACCGCCCCGTCGCGATAAATCGCTTGAATGGCGTTCACATGGGCATCCACCAGCGCCCGGGACAATTCTCGCCCCGGCGCCAGATCCTGGATCAGGTTGCAAAGCGAGCCCGCGACCCGGGCGATCAAGGGGTAATCGAAAGTGCCGGCCTGGCCCTTCAAATCATGGGCGGCCCTGAGCAGATCCCGAAGCGTTCGTGCATCGCTTTTTTCCGCATAAAGGCCGTGCGCGACATCGAGACGGCGGACATCGGCTTGCATCCAACTCTCGAAATTGTCCTTGAGGGTCGCCATCGCAGTTTCCGCTCGGGCAATGGCGGCCGGGCTGAAACCGCCGGCGCCCACCTTGGCTTTGAGCAGGTTGGGCGGCATGAACAATTCGATCGGCTGCTCTCTCGCCATGCGCCTCACTCCGCTGCTTGAATCGTCCCGGTCGCGCGCCGTTCCGGGCCCTCATAGTCGAGATTGCGGCGCCTGCGGCAGGGGCCGAGATACGCCCGGGTGCGCACATAGGGACGGGGATTGTCGATCACGGCGGCGAGCCGGCTCATCAGGGTCTTCAACGAAACCGGCTTGGCGATGAATTCGTTGATGCCCGCATCGCGCGCTTCGCGCACCCGGGCTGTCTGGGTATGGCCGGTTAGCATGATCACCGGCACGTACGGATTGGGAGCTTTGGGGTCGGTGCGGATGGTGCGGGCAAGTGCTAGGCCCGACATGTCTTCCATTACCCAGTCCAGGATCACCACGTCGGGATTTTGCGCCGCCAGCACCGCCCAGGCCTTCTCTCCGCTCTCGGCTTCGAGGAGGTGGATGGCGCCCAGGGCTTGCAGGATGGTGATGACGAGCTTGCGCATGTGGACGTTGTCGTCCACCACCAGAATCCGCAATTTCTCCAAATGATAGCCGCTCATCCCGGTCCACTGTTCCAGGCGAGAGTTTCAGCCCCCGCGGACGGCAAACAGCTTGCTTCGATGGCGATTAAAAGCCCGTGAGTCGTCAGGGTTAAGGAAGCCTTAATCCCGGAATTGCTCGGCCAGGATTCGTTCGCCCAGATTGTGACCCGCATCATAAAGCATGGTCATGGCCACGGAGCGATCCTCGGCCACCTCCACATGATTCACGTCGCGAACTTCGAAATCGTCGGCCACGGCACTGACCGGCCGCTTGGCGCTTTCCAGCACCTCGAAACGCACCTGCGCGCCATGCGGCAGAAGCGCGCCCCGCCAGCGCCGGGGACGGAAGGCGCTGATCGGCGTAAGCGCCAGAAGGGCGGCGTCGATGGGAAGAATGGGCCCGTGCGCGGAAAGATTATAGGCCGTCGAACCGGTCGGCGTGGCGACCAGCACGCCGTCGCAGATCAATTCGGCGATCCGCACCTTGTCATCCACGATGACGGAGATTTTCGCCGCCTGACGGGACTCACGCAAGAGCGACACTTCGTTGAAGGCCAGCGCCTCGGTGACCGTGGCGCCGCGACGGGCCCTCATCCGCAAGGGATGGACCTCTGCCCGCTCTGCCGCCGCCAGCCGCTGGGCAAGATTGCCGGTTCCATACTCGTTCATCAGGAATCCCACCGACCCGAGATTCATCCCATAGATGGGTTTGCCCGTGCCCAGGAAAGCGTGCAGCGTCTGGAGCATAAAGCCGTCGCCGCCCAGGGCGATGATCACATCGGCCTTCGCCGCCCCCGCATCCGCATGGCGGGCGTGCATCTCCTTGAGCGCATCTTGGGCATCCGGCGCCGCGGTGAAGTGAAGCGAGGGCTCCGGCAATTGGGGTCAACCCCCGGTGAGAGACATCGGCCGCGCCAGATGTGGCGTGCCGGCCCACCGGTCGATCACGAAATCATGGCCGCGCGGCTTGCGCCCCATGGCCTCTTCGATTGCCGTCTTGACCGGCGCATCGGTTTGGGGGTCGGCGCGCAGCGGACCGCGGAGATCGGCGCGATCTTCCTGACCCAGGCACATGTAGAGCATACCGGTGCAGGTGAGTCGGACGCGGTTGCAGCTCTCGCAGAAATTGTGCGTGAGGGGCGTAATCAGGCCGAGGCGGCCGCCGGTCTCGGCCACTTCGAAATATCGCGCCGGCCCCCCCGTGCGATGGGTGCTGGGCGTGAGCGAGACCTCCCGTTCGAGCCGGGCGCGGACCAGCGACAAGGGCAGATAGCGCTCGGCACGGTCTTCATCCACTTCGCCCAAGGGCATGGTCTCGATCAAGGTGAAATCGAAACCCTCGCCATGCGCCCAACGCATCAGGGAAGGGATTTCGTCTTCATTGAGATCCTTGAGCGCCACGGTGTTGATTTTGAGCTTGAGTCCCGCCTTGGCCGCCGCCTCGATTCCCGCCATCACCTTGCCCAACTCGCCCCAGCGGGTGACGCGCCGGAACAACTCGGCGTTTCGGGTATCGAGCGAGACATTGACCCGCCGCACGCCGGCGTCGAAAAGGGCCTTGGCATATGTCGAAAGCTGGCTGCCATTGGTGGTGAGGGTGATCTCCTTCAGTCCATGGCCGATTCTTTGTCCCAGATGTTCGAACAGCCACATCACATTCTTGCGTACCAAGGGTTCGCCCCCGGTGATCCTGAGCCGCTCGACTCCCATTTCCGCGAAGATGCCGCAAAGGCGCGCCAGTTCCTCAAGGGTGAGCATCTCGGCCTTTGGCAGGAAGGTCATATGCTCGCTCATGCAGTAGACGCAGCGGAAATCGCAGCGATCCGTCACCGAGACGCGCAAATAGGTGATGTGGCGGCCGAAACTGTCCTGCATGGGAGGCAGGATAGCATGTTTTTGGAGGAAAAAGCGCCCGGTTGTGCTCTATCCGGCCGTCAAGGTCCGTAATTCCTTTATCGCTTCGGCGCGGGTGAAGCGGGCGAAGATGCCTTCCGCCTCCTGCTTGCAAGCCGGGCTCAGGCTGACCTTCCGATTGCGGGCCTGATGAGCAAGGTTGAATACGGTGGGAAAGACGGCCTGGTCTATGCCCGCGGCCCGGCAGCAAAGAACCATCACCGACGTGTCATAAAAGAACCGGCAAAAAACCGGCCGATCCATTTCCAGAAGCCGGGCGAAGCCCTGTTCGAAAAGATCGATCTGACCCTGGCTCAGCACCCGGATCAGGAAGCCGGCCTTGAGTTGGCCGGAAACGGCAAGCTTGTCAACCAGATTCTGAGCGCTGTCGGTGGACTCCGCGTGGCGCACGCCGGCCAGCGTTTCCACCGCCTGCGACATGGCCTTTTCCAGTTGGCCGTGGGCGATCCTGTAATTGGCGCGAATGTAGCTCTTGAGGGCGGCGGAAACCCACCCGGTCATCTTGTTGGCCAACGCCACCGGCAAATCGGAACGGCGGACAAGGGGCTCGGCCAATCCGCTACAGGAACGCGAATGCTCCACCAGCGCCGCATAGGCGTCGTCGGAAATCTTGGCGGTGGCATTTCTGGCCAGCGCCACCAGAACGGATTCCTCGCGGCACCGCACCAATGCCTCGGTCAGAGCAGGGCCGATATAAGGACGGTTGGCCACGGCTTCCCGATACCCCGGGGCCTCCTTGGCGATCAGGCGCAACAAGTCATGTTCCACCAGAAGCGGGCTTCTCAGGATCAGCGGCCGCGCCACCTCGATGCAGTCATCGACGAGAAGCAGGATCAGGTCGTGGGGTGCGTCGATGTCGTCGGCCAGTCTTTCCGCCAACGCGATGCGGATGGCCATTTCCACGTCCCGGGTCAGTCGGCGGAGGATGTCGCGACTGAGGTCGCGCTCGCGCAAGTTGAGTTCGGCGCCTTGGACACGGTAGAGCGATGCGACCGCGAGATAAATTTCCGCGCGGCTGGCACGATCCCTGGGATCGGTCGCGAGTTGGGCAAGCCTGCCCATGTCGCTCATATCCTGTGCGGTCAAACCCAAGGGGCCCCCGAATTTCGCGCCGTCCGCATTGGCCCAGCGATTCCGCTTCCAGACGGTTTAGCATCCGGCACTTAACAGGGCGTTAAGCACGTTTGGCTCGGGCGGAGGCGGGAACTCGCTACGCCGTTGTGAATCGTCTTGTCGCCTTTCTTTCGGTTGACATC
>JBOHKF010000296.1:0-2171 GCA_050729015.1 Rhizomicrobium sp.
TCCAGAGGGCTCAAGCGATGAGCCGGAGGGAGCGCAAGGCGATGATCGCGCCCGGCCACTCCGGCTTGAGCTTGAGCCATCAATGCCGACTTCTTTCGATCGGCCGGTCCTCGTTCTATTACGCGCCGAAGGGCGAAAGCCCTGAGAATCTGGCGCTGATGCGCCGCATCGACGAGCTGTTTCTCAAGTATCCTTTTTACGGCTCTCGTCAGATGGCTCGTCAGTTGCGGCGGGACGGCATTCATGCTGGTCGTCACCGGGTCCGCCGCCTGATGGGGCTGGAGGCCATCTACCAGGCGCCGAAAACCAGCACGCCGCACCCGGCGCATCGGGTCTACCCCTACCTGCTTCGGGATGTGGCGGTGGAACGCCCCGATCATGTCTGGTGCGCCGACATCACCTACCGGTGCGGCGCGGCTTTTTGTACCTGGTCGCGATCATGGACTGGGCGACGCGCCATGTCCTGGCGTGGCGGCTGTCGAACACCATGGACACCAGGTTCTGCATCGAGGCCTGCGGGAGGCGCTGGCCCGATACGGCAAGCCGGAGATCTTCAATACGGATCATGGCAGCCAGTTCACCAGCCTCGACTTCACCGGCCTGCTCAAGGCCGCGGAGATCGCCATCTCCATGATGGGCGGGGCCGGTGCCTGGACAACATCTTCGTCGAACGTCTCTGGCGGTCGCTGAAATACGAGGCCGTCTACCTGCACGAGATGATCGATGGGTTCGCCGCCGAGCGCGTTATTGGCGAATGGATCGCTTTTTACAATACCGAGCGCCCCCACTCCGCGCATGGTGGCGCGACGCCGGCAGAGGCTTATGCGACCAGACGGCCTGTGGAGATGTGGACAAGGCTTGCGCCTTGCCAACATCTCCACAGGGCCAACAGCAGAAGAAGAAGGCTTCCAACATGAACGGGATTCTGGCAGCGTGATCGGCAACGGGATTACACCTTAACTTCGCTGCCAACCTGTCCAATCAACCAGGACCAGCTCAAAATGTCTTGCTCATGCCCCGTTTGAATCACGACACTTGCCAATCGTCGAGAAAAATCGGATTACCCGGACAGGCTCCTAGGCTCAAAAGAGCCGTTATGGATCAATGAGCCTTTAATCGTGCCAACCTTAGGCCAACTCATTGGTAGAGCAGGGAAACTGACATTTCCCTAGGGCGCACCAAAGTCCAACTCCGGTGGAGCGATCAATTCCGTCCGGACCCCTGTCAGGCGTGCAACCGCCCGGGCCTTCAGGCGTTGGCAACTGGCGGGATTCCAGAAAGATGCGACATGGCGGAAGCCGGCTTATCCTTGCCCTCGCCGTTCGTCCCGGCGCCGCAGCCGGAAGGGTTGCTGGCGCGGGCGGTCGTGTCGGCGCGCACCAGGGCCGTCCGCAGTTTGAAGTTGCGGGCGCTTCGGAGCCATCTGGGCGAGCCGCTGGTGAGCTTCTCGTTCGACGATTTTCCCCGTTCGGCACTCACGGTAGGCGGCGAAATTCTGCGCAATGCGGGCTGGACCGGGACCTACTACGTGGCGGGGTCCATCTGCGGACGCCGGATTGCGGGCATCGATTACTTCGACCGGGAGGATTTGATCCGCGCCGAACGGGAAGGTCACGAAATCGGGTGCCATACTTTCAGTCACTTTCGTCTCGGCAGTGTGGCGTCTTCCGTTATCCTGGCGGACCTCGAGCGCAACGCCGATTTCGTACGGAGCCTTCTGCCTCAACGCAGACTCTCAAGCTTCGCCTATCCGTTCGGCGATGTCGGTCTTCGGGCCAAGGTGCTGATGGCCCGCCAATTCCCCGTCTGCCGAGGGATATGGGCGGGGCTCAACCGCGGCCGGATGGACTTCGCGCAGTTGCGCAGCGTGGGAATCGAGCGCCGGTCGCTCGACGAGTCCGCTATCGAATCCTGGCTCGACCGGGCCGTTGCCTCGAAAGCCTGGCTCATATTCTTCATGCACGACATTTCAGACAACCCCACGCCCTTCGGATGCCCTAGAGACGTCTTTGCAAGGATCGTGGCCAGCGTCGCCCGCCGCCGCATCAAGGTGCTTCCGGTGAAGAACGCGGCGGGGCTGGCAGCGGCGTCGTTCCGGACCGCCTGATGCCGGGCTTCCCGTGGGAACCCTAGCCGGCCATTTTCGTTCAGCTTTTGTCTAAGGTTAGGCG
>JBOHKF010000297.1:0-2822 GCA_050729015.1 Rhizomicrobium sp.
CGTCGCGCGTGCCTGCGATGCCGACGATGCCGCACATTATTTTTTCTCCGACTTCCTGTCGCGGAAAGCCTTGGCCCAGCCCGGCTTCTGGGTCTGTGTCCCGCGCGCGATGGCCAGCGCATCCGCCGCCACGTCTTCGGTAATCACCGAGCCCGCCGCGATGATGGCGCCGTCGCCGATCTTGACCGGCGCCACCAGCGCGGTGTCCGAGCCGATGAAGGCGCCCGCGCCGATGTCGGTGACCTGCTTGGTGAAGCCGTCATAATTGCAGGTGATGGTGCCGGCGCCGATATTGGCCCCCGCCCCCACATGGGCATCGCCCAGATAGGTCAAATGACTGGCCTTGGCGCCCTCTTCCATGACGGTATTCTTGATTTCCACGAAATTGCCGATGTGGACGTTGCTGCCGATTACGGTTCCAGGCCTCAGCCGCGCGAATGGCCCGATGACCGCACCCGGGGCGATGCGCGCAGCCTCGATGTGGCTGAAGGCTCGGATTTTGGCGCCTGCGCCCACCGCGGCACCGGGGCCGAACACGACAAAGGGCTCGAGTTCGACATCGGCGTCGAGCCTCGTGTCGTGAGAAAGGAAAACGGTTTCGGGAGCGATCATGGACACGCCGCCGGCCAACGCCTTTTCCCTGAGGCGGGCCTGCATCAGGCTTTCCGCTTGGGCGAGTTCGGCGCGACTGTTGACGCCCAGCGCTTCGCTCTCGTCCACCACCACGACGGCCGTCTTTGCCCGCGTTTTCCTGGCCAGCATGGGCACGTCCGTAAGATAGAATTCGCCTTGGGCATTCTTGTTGTCCAGCTTGGCCGCCAACGCGAAGAATTTGCGCGCTTCTGCGACCATCACCCCGGTATTGCAAAGGCTGGTCTTGCGTTCCGACGCCTTTGCGTCCTTGAACTCCACAATCCGGTCCAGCAAATCCTTCTTGGCGAGCAGCACCCGCCCATAATCGCCCGGATCGGTCGCCCGGAACGCCACGATCACCAGCCCATCCGTGGGGCGGCCGGCAAACGCCGCTTCGAAAGTCTTTGATGTCAGAAGCGGCATGTCGCCATAGGCGATGACCAGATCGCCTTCGAATTTTCTTAGCAAGGGCGCGGCAGCGGCAGCGGCATGGCCGGTGCCCTGTTGCTTATCCTGGATCGCGCATTCGCAGCCTTGCCTTTTGGCGTAGTCGCGCACCGTTTGGGCGTGCCTGGCTGTCACCACCACGATGGGATGGGCGCCGGCGCCTTTCACGGCCAGGATCACATGTCCCAGCATGGAAAGCCCCGCCACTTGGTGCAGGACCTTCGGGGTCGCGCTTTTCATACGCGTCCCTGCGCCTGCGGCCAGGATGATCGCAGCTCTGTTCATCGGGCGGCTCTGGTCATGCTGTTCCGGCAGGATCGAAGTGAAGATTTACGACTATTGTTGCTCGCGCCTTCCTATTGGGGAAGGCTTGGCCATATTGAGCCGATTCTACACGATTGACCCACTTATAGTCCTGCTCATGCGCCACACCCTGATTTTCGACCTGGACGGCACGCTGGTGGACACCGCACCAGACCTCTTGAACGCCGCCAATGCCGTCCTGGAGCAACGGGGCCGTCCCCGCATTGCCCCCCAAACGCTTCATCACATGGTGGGCTTTGGGGCCAAATCGCTCCTCATCCAGGCCTTTGCCGCGACCGGCGGCGAACCCGGTTCGGAAGAATTGCCGGCGCTGGTCGGCCTTTTCCTCGATCACTATCGCGCCCATCTGGCAGAGCGGAGCCTGCCGTTCCCGGGCGTGGCCGAAACGCTCGAGACCCTCAAAAGCCAGGGAGCCACACTCGGCGTTCTCACCAACAAGCCCCACGACCTGGCCCACGCGCTTCTGGAAGAGTTGAACCTCGCTCCTTTCTTCGCCGCGATCTTTGGCGCCGGGTTCAAGCCCTATGTCAAACCCGACCGGCGCATCTTCGACGATGTTGTTGCGGCGTGCGGCGGAGGACCGGCGGTGATGATCGGGGACTCCGTGACCGATCTCAAGACCGCGCGCGCGGCGGGGGTGCCCTCAATCCTGGTATCCTATGGCTATACGCCGGTGCCGGCGGCGGCACTGGGAGCGGACCTGGTGCTCGACGAATTCGTGGCGTTACCCGAAGGGCTTAAGCGGCTTGCGCTAACCCGAATTCGATCGGGCCAAGCTTGACAGTGGGGGAAGCGCTCCTTAAAGCGCGGGCCTTCCAAGGTCTTGTCTGGTCGCAATTCCGGGCAGAAAATTGCTCCAGGGCGCGTAGCTCAGCGGGAGAGCACTCCCTTCACACGGGAGGGGTCACAGGTTCAATCCCTGTCGCGCCCACCATTATTCCAACGAGTTAGAGGCGGACGCTACCGCCGCCTGCGCTTAGCTTCGGACAATTCGTCGCCCTTCACCAGCGGACGACCGACACCGGCGCGCTTGAGTATGCCGAGCGCCTTAGGGATGTCGGCGCGGGCGGCACGTTCGGCGATATAGCTCTCCGTGCGCAGGGCCGACAGCTTCTCCGCCACGGCCACATTGATGAGCTGATTGAGTGCGACGCCTTCTTTCTCGGCCAGCTTGCGCGCCTCGTCGAGAAGCGACGGCTGGAGCCGCAGCGCAAAATTGCTCTTTCTCACGATCTTTTCTCCAATCGTTTTGCTGCCTCGCCCGGCGACATGACCGGAATCCCGAACTGCTCCGTCGCCAAGCCAAAATCACGCCGGTTGAACGTAACAATTCCATCCGCCCGCCCATTCACCGCCGCCTCCAACACCAGGTCGTCGTCCGCGTCCGGCAAGGTGGGACGCCAGAGGAAGGCCAACCC
>JBOHKF010000298.1:0-3405 GCA_050729015.1 Rhizomicrobium sp.
GATAGGAACTTTCGATGGGTCGGGACCCGGAATCTAGTTGCGGAAGCGGGCGGCCACCCGCTTGGCAACCGCCCGACCCGGATTATGCGAGCTGCAGATTTCCCGCTTTGGATCCGCGCGAATCCGGCTGGATGTCGAATGAGACTTTCTGCCCTTCCCCCAGCGTGAGGATGCCTGCTGCTTCCAGGGCGGAGGCATGGACGAAAACATCCTTGCCGCCTCCATCCGGCGCGATGAAGCCGAAGCCTTTGGAGGAGTTAAAAAACTTTACCGTGCCGATGGTCATTGTTTTTCCTTTAGATCATCAGATTCCGTAATGCGCATGCATGGCGGGCGTGAGAAACGACATCAGAGTCTGAAGGAAGTATTCGGTTCGTCCGGCACGCAAAAAGCGGGTCAGAAAGACAGAAGTGCTTCTTCTGACAGGGACGTAAGAACCACGTGCGGGCGATATAAGCTCGCGGAGTTGGATTTGCAATGCCAGCCGGCAAAGCGCAATATGACGCGGAAGCGTGTCGCCGGCTTGGCCGTTTCCGGTTGCATGACTGGTATTGCATGACTGACATTGGTCATTCGGGTGCGGCCGTTCCGGGCGTGAAGAGGCGGGATTTCCTCTTTATCGCCACCGGAGCGGTGGGCGCGATCAGCGTGGCAATGGCCGTATGGCCCTTCCTGGACCAGATGGACCCCGCGGCCGACGTACTTTCGGCCGGTGGCCCGATCTCGGTCGAGATTTCCTCGCTCCAGCCCGGCCAGCAGATCGTTATCGTCTGGCGCTCGCGCCCGATTTTCGTGGTCCGCCGCACGCCTCAAATCCTAAAGGAATTGCAATCGAATTCCCTGTTGCAGCAACTGCGCGACCCCAACTCCACCGAGCATCAACAGCCGCCTTACGCGGCCAACTGGTCGCGCTCGTTGAAGCCGGAATTTTTGGTCGCGGTTGGCGTCTGCACCCATTTGGGGTGCGTGCCCACTTTCACGCCCAAGCCGGGAAGCATCAGCCCCACTTGGCCCGGAGGCTATCTCTGCCATTGCCATGGATCGAAATACGATCTGGCAGGGCGCGTCTTCCAGAACGTCCCGGCGCCCTACAACCTTCCGATACCCCCCTATTCCTTTTCCGGTCCCACCACGCTTGTCGTCGGCCAGAACCCCAAAGACGTTCAGTTCAATCTTTCCAACGTTTCCCAGATTTGATGACCTTCTTGTAACCATCGCGCGCCGCGCTTCACAAAATCCCTGCGAGAGGCGAACAATCGGCCCCCTTGGACGTTCGAAAGAGAAACGGGAGTCCACGCCCATGAAACCAATCCACACCATCGTCCTTGCGGTCGCCCTATCGCTTCCGGTTGGAACGGTGGCCTTTGCGCAAACTACGTTTTCAACCCAGGCGCAAATCGCCCAGGCCCTGTCGCCGCTGCCTCGGTCGCTGCGCGCCGAAGCCAGCGTGTTCACCTATGATGCGCAAGGAAACCCGATCTTCCTGCGATGGGGCAACAACAATATCTATTGCATGCCCAACCAGCCGGGTACTGCCCGCTTCCAGGCAAGCTGCTTCGGTTCCGCCATCAAGGCGGAACGCGATTTCGCGGCCAAGGAAAAGGCCGAGGGCAAGGATCCCAAAACCATTCAGGCGGACATCGCCGCCGCGCGCGCTGCGCGCAAGCTGGGAGCGCCGCCGATCGGGGCAGTCGTCTATAATCGCGAGGGTAAAAGCGAGGACCAGGCGCATGAATTGTGGGTGATCCGGATGCCCGATGTTAAGGCCGACACCGTGGGCCTGCCCACCGCAGCCGCCAACGGCCAGCCGTGGATGATGCGCTCGGGCGCGCCGCAAGCGCATCTGATGGTCCCCTTGAAGGGCTCGATGAACGCGGCGATGTAGGCCGCGATCTGGAGAGGATCGCCGTTTCACAGAATCGGCGATCCTCTCTCTCGTTTTTTCGCACAAATTCCGGGCGGAAAACCGCTTCACGTCTTTCCTGGAATTGCTTCTAGTCGCTCAACTCTCGAATGTCCGCCGCCAACCCGCGCCAACGCGCCGCGATCTCCAGCCATTCCTTCCTGGCCGCCTCGTCATCGGCATGGAAGGCCTTTCTGTCGGCGGTGACAGCCTCCATCAAGCAACGCTCTTCGTCACTGCCGGGCGGCTGCGCCATGGAAAATCTCCTGTCCGCTCTTAATCCTCCATGCCCGCGCTCGTTCCACGGCGGTTCCGGAGAGATTTTATTTGGAAAATTTCGGAACTCTCAGGAACTGAGGCGAAATAAAGGCGTTTTTTGGCCGAAGGCGGACCGTCCGCCTTTAGATTATCGTTTGGTCGCAATTCCAGGCGGGGAACCCGCTTCGCATTATTTTCGGAATTGCTCATGCGGGGTGAGTTCCATGAAGAATCCCAGAGCGCGGCGCGCCAATTATCTCGCCAGGATCAAGGAGGCGGAGCGGTCGGCCGCCCAGGTGGAGGACCCGATGGCGCGCGCCAGCCTGCAGCGCGTGGTCGACGGATATCAAGAGTTGATCCGTCGCCTCGATCAATCGCAGCACGCTGTTTTGGAGTCCCTGCCGAATCCGGAGCCCTGATTTCGTCGCACCCGGGGAGAGTGCTGATCGCGAAGAGGTACCTGCCGGAATATGAAACGCGATCCAGTTGTCCCTGCCGCCGGCCTCCGGCAGCAGCACCTTGCCTTTTGGGATTCTGGGAAAGGCGGTTCGCCACCGCGCAACCTGCGGATCCGGCGCCAGCCACGATATAATCGTACTCGCCTTCCAAGGCCGGCACAGGGCTGGGTGAGGTCACAGCCAAAGAACGCGTCACCGATGGCGGAACACCGGCGCACGCTTGGCGACGAAGGCCGCCATGCCTTCCTTCTGCCCCTCGGTGGCGAACGCGGCCTGGAACAGCAGCCTTTCATGACGAAGCCCTTCGGCAAGGGAGGATTCGAAGGCGCGATTGACAGCCTGTTTGGCCATCTTCACGGCAGGGGCGTTGTAGGCCGCGATGATGTGCGCGGCTTCGAGTGCGGTCTGAATAAGATCGGCGGCGGCGACAACGCGCGCCACCATGCCGGCCGCCTTCGCCTCCTGCGCGTCGATCGTGCGCCCGGTAAGGATCATGTCCATGGCAAGGGACTTTCCCACTGCGCGGGTCAGGCGCTGCGATCCGCCGATACCAGGCAGCACACCCAGCTTGATCTCGGGCTGGCCGAACTGGGCGTCTTCGGAAGCGATGATGAAATCGCAGAGCATGGCGAGTTCGCATCCGCCGCCGAGCGCATAGCCACCGACCGCGGCGATGACCGGCTTGGCGATCAAGGACACTTGATCCCAAGGCGCCAGGAAATCGTCCATGTAGGAGGCGGTGAAACTTTTCTCCGCCATCTCGGCGATGTCGGCGCCGGCGGCGAA
>JBOHKF010000299.1:0-2331 GCA_050729015.1 Rhizomicrobium sp.
CTTCACTATCCTGCGCCCGCCCGACAAGCAGGACTCGACGCCCATCGAGGAGCTTTCGCTCATCACTTTCCCCACCCGAGAATTGTTTCTCGAGAAGCTACATTCCTTTGATCTGGTGATTTTCGACCGCTATGCCGAGGCAGGCATTTTGCCCATGGCCTATTTCGAGAACATCGCCAATTATGTGGACAATGGCGGCGCTCTCCTGGTTTCCTCAGGGCCGGAATTCGCGGGAGAGCAGAGTCTTTACCGCACGCCGCTGGCAAGCGTGCTGCCCGCCCAGCCCACCGGCGAGATCCTTGCCCAAGGCTTCAAACCCATGGTCACCCCTTTGGGCCTGGCCCAGCCCGTCACGCGCGACCTTCCGGGAAGCAACACCGAAATCCAGTCCCAGCCGAGCTGGGGTCGGTGGTTCCGGCTGATTGGGGCATCGGCCATCGGCGGCGAGACGGTGATGAGCGGACCTGGAAACCGGCCCCTTCTGGTGCTGGATCAGGTCAAGAAAGGTCGGGTCGCCCAATTGCTGTCGGACCAGATCTGGCTTTGGGCGCGCGGCTTCGAAGGCGGCGGGCCTCAGGCCGAGCTTTTGCGCCGCCTGGCCCATTGGCTGATGAAAGAGCCGGAGCTGGAAGCGGAGAGCCTTTCCGCCAGTATTGTGGACGGTGAACTGGTGGTCGGTCGGCGCACCATGGCGGCGGCCGCCCCGCCGGCCCTGATGACCACCCCCTCCGGCCGCAGCGTGACAATCCCGTTGACCAAGGCCGAGCCTGGCCTCTGGCGCGGGAGCGTGAAGGTCGGCGAACTGGGGCTTTATCGCTTGAACGACGGGACCCTGTCGGCGGTGACCGCGGCAGGTCCACTCAATCCCAAGGAGGTGGCCGATATGCGCGCCACCTCCGCCATCCTCCAACCCCTCGCAGAATCCAGCGGGGGCTCGGTTCATTGGTTGAGCGACGGCATGGTGCGCGTGCGGCGCGTGGCGCCGGCGCAAACCGCGTACGGTTCCGATTGGATAGGCTTGCGCCGGAACGGCGCCTATCGCGTCACTTCGCTGGAGCAGGAACCTCTTCTTCCCGCCTGGGCGGCGTTGCTGCTGGTGATGGGATCGCTGCTCCTCGCATGGCGGATCGAGGGACGCTGACAAACCGCGCCACGCTTTTAACCCTGAAATTGCCGGTTCTTGTCTGGTCGCAGTTCCGATGGAAAAACCGCTTCACACTTTTCCTGGAACTGCTCCGATTACCCCGCCGGGGCGCCATCGGCGCATGGCGTGTCTTCCAGCGGCCCACGGCGCACAGGGCCTTGCAACACCTCCAACCCCCGCCCATCCAGCGCCAGGCCCAGCAGTCGCGCGGGATCCACCGGCCCCGGAAACGTGACCGCGCCGGCGCTGAAACTCTGAAACCCCACCCGGCCGTAATAGGGCTCATCGCCAACCAGAAGAATCGCCCGCCATCCTTCGTCCCTGGCGGCGGCGATGCCCCGCTGCATCAGGGAAATGCCAATGCCGCGCCCGCGCTGGGCACCTTCCACGGCCAGCGGCCCGAGAAGGAGCGCGGAAATTTCTCCGATTCGGATCGGCCAGAAGCGCACGGAACCGCGTAACACGGCGTTCTCCACCGCCACGAAACCAAGCCGATCCAGAGGCTTAACCCCCTCGCGCAGCCGATAAGCCGATTTCGCGTAACGTCCGGGACCAAATCCGGCACCGGTGAGGGCCAGAATGCGCAAGCCGTCCTCGACGCGCTCGCGCCTTATCTCCCATTCGAGATCGTCGGCCGGCATGGCGTTGCGACTAACGAGACGCGGCGGCAAAGGCAAGCGGTGAACACCCGGAAAATTCGTAAACCGATTGATAACTCGGTTTTTGTAACCTTTCCCTTCGCGTCCGCGCGCCGCCAAAGCGCCAAAAGCCGGGGCAGGCATGCCGGATCTGGGAAGGCTCACGGTTCTGATTGTGGACGACAACCCGCGCATGCGGGCCCTGCTGCGCGCCTTCATCGCCGCCATCGAGGTAAAAGCCATCTACGAGGCTTCTGACGGCCAGACTGGTCTTGAAACCTTCCGCAGAAGCACCTGCGATCTGATTCTTTGCGACATGACCATGAAGCCGATGGATGGCCTGGAATTCACCCGCCGGGTGCGCAACTCCGAGGAACGGTTCAACCCGTCCGCTCCCATCGTCATGGTCAGCGGTCATACCGAAAAGCATTGCGTCGAGGCGGCGCGGGATGCGGGGGTCAGCGAATTTCTGGCAAAGCCGGTCACGGCGCAAGCCCTGTTCGCCCGCATCGCGGAGATCGTGGAACGGCCGCGCCCGTTCGTGCGATG
>JBOHKF010000300.1:0-4735 GCA_050729015.1 Rhizomicrobium sp.
ATCACCTGCTCGTTGGCCAGCACCGTCTGGTCCACAGGGTCCCAGTTTACATCCGCTTCGCCGCGGTAGACGAAGCCGGCCCGGTAGAATTGCAGAAACAGTTTCTGCTGCTGATGATAATATTCGGGATCGCAGGTGGCGAATTCCCGCGACCAGTCGATGGAAAGCCCCATCAGCTTCAACTGCGCCCGCATATGGGCGATGTTCTGGTAGGTCCAATCGCGAGGGTTCACGCCCTTTTCGCGCGCCGCATTTTCGGCAGGCAGCCCGAACCCATCCCATCCCATGGGATGCAGCACCCGATAGCCTTGCGCGCGGCGGAAACGGGCGATCACGTCGCCCATGGTGTAGTTGCGGACATGGCCGGCATGGATGCGCCCGGAGGGGTAGGGAAACATCTCCAGCACGTAGCATTTGGGGCTGCCGCCGGAGTTGGGGGTCGTGAACAGGCCCCGGCGCTGCCATTCGGCCTGCCAGTATTTCTCGGACTCCCGGGGACTGTAGCGCGCCATCATTCGCCTTTCGATTCGAAGGAACCCATGCTCCGACGAACCGCCCGTCCCTACGCGCGCGGATTCAGAGTCGCCAGGCGCAATTCCCGCGCCCGCGTGAGAATCGCGTCTTCGAGCTTGCGGGCGGTCTCGGGGCTGGGCGCGACATCGTTCCACACCCCTGCCTTGCGGGTCTGGCGGAAGACCACAACCTTGAGGCCATCGGCGCGCAAATTGCGGGCCAGGATGTAGATCGTGACCTTGAGCCGCTCGTCGGGCACGTTGGGCGCGATGTACCAATCGGTAATGATAACCCCGCCGAACGGGTCGGCGCTCGCCAGCGGCATGAAGGAAAGGGTGTCGAGGGAGGCGTGCCAGAGATAGGAGTTGACGCCAAGCGTCATCTTACCGGCCCCGCCGGCGATGATGGTGGCGCCCGTGTCCATGTCGGTGGTGGTCTCTCCTCCGCCGCAACCGGCCAGGAGCGGCAGCACCGCGGCGCACAGCAAGAGGGGCAGAATTCGCATCAGGTTCGTTCCTTGGGCGGGCGCCCGCCCTCGTGGCTGGGGCCAAACCCGCGCTTTTCCGTCCACCCCCCGGGCAAGGGCTTATACTGGCCCGAAATGGGGCGCGCAACGGCGGCCGGACTTGCCGGGCGCGCAGGACTTCGGCTTATCTTGGAAGGACTTATGCCCCGCCGGTCATTTCAAAATGGCAAGGAAAGCGTCCTCGGCGCGAGCCTCTTGGCTCTTCTGCTGGCGGGAACTCCCGCCAAGGGCCAGGACGACGACCTGGCGGTGGACCCGGCCCAGGTTTCTTTGGGCTTAGCCCAGCTTTCCGTTGGGGGACGAGCGGGCGGCGCTCTATTCGACGGCAATCTTGGCGCCCAGCCCTACGCCACGGGGGCGATCAAGCTCATGCCCCGGCTGCACCGCGATTATGACTCCGGCCTCTCTCTGGGGCTCGCCGCCACTTTGACTGCCAGCGATCCCTTGTCGCGCGGTCGCTATGGCGGCGATGTCGTCGAGAAATTTTTCGGCGAGGCGGTGACCGGCCTGGGCCGGGTGGAGATCGGCGTGACCGATGGTGCCGGCTATGATCTTGCGGTGACCGGACCCAAGGTCGATGCGCAAGTCTCTCTCGACGATCCCCAGACCAGCTTCTTCCGCGATCCCGACACCAACCGGGCGATCATCGATCTTTTCCCTCTCAGGACTGCGGTGGGCGCGTCTTCCAACTACGCAAAATTCACCTATGTGAGCCCCGAGCTCTTTGGCCTGCAGCTGGGATTTTCCTTCACTCCGAACCAGAACCGGCTGGCGATCCCTTTTCTTCATGAGGGGCCGGCGATGGCCGGCCGGCAGAGCGACATCTGGGAATCAGCGATTCGCTATTCCGACGACGTCGGACCGCTGACGCTCACCGGTTATGGCGGATTCGCCTTTGGCCGGGGCGAGCACAAGCTTTCCTTCCAGGAAGGGGTCAGCGATCTTGGCTTGGGCGCGCGCGCCGATTATGCCGTCAATGACGACCTGGGCGTTTCTTTGGGGGGCTCGCACCGGCGGAGCAACGCCTATGGCTTCGACATCGCGCAAAGCGAACGAAGCGGGGCGAGCGATGGCCTCTTCACCTCGGCCGGCGCGACATACGATGCATGGATCCTGGGCATCGAATATGGCGCCGGTCGGGCCGATGGCGAGCCGGCTCTTCCCCGATTGGGACTCACGGCCTATCAGGCCTCCCTGGGCTATGTCGTGAACAGAAATTGGGAGATCGGCGCGGGCTGGCAGCGGCTCGACTATTCGCGCTCGGAGGGCGCGTTCTTCAACGCAAGCCCGCAGCTCGGCATGGACACCGGCTTCCTGCACCTAAGCTTGCATGTTTAGAGGAAGGCGGAAACCCCGGCGGCGCCCGCGAAGCCTCGAAGCTGCCCGGCATTTGCCGGGGACACGCCGCCCAGCGCGATCACCGGCAACAGGCTGTTGCGCGCGATCATTCTCGCCCGCGCGGCACCCAGCGGAGCTACCTGGGGATGGCTGCGGGTGAAGAAGACCGGCGAAAGCAGCGCCGCGTCGGCGTGCAGGATGCGCAGAGCGCGCGCCGAGTGTGCCGCCACGGTGATCAACCAGTCCGGCCGCAAGGCGCGCCAATGCGCCGCTTCGCGCGCCCGACGTTCCGAGAGATGAAGACCGTCGAGGCGCCCGGCAAGGAGGGGATCGTTCGCCGCCAGCAGAACCAGGCCCGGCACCTGACTCAGGGCCTGTGCCAGCAGCGCGCGCCTTTCGGGCTGGCGCGAGCGCACAATCACGATGCTGCCTGCCGGCAATCGGCGCGCCGCCGGTGAGGGATCGGCGAGCCTTTCGTCATCGGTCATCAGCACCAGAAGCAGCTTGCCGCCAGGCGCGCTTTGCGTGCCGTCGAACAAGTGAGCTAGCTTCGCCGCCATGAGCACCCCGGAAAATCTCGCCGCCATTCTGGCGCGCATCGCAGCGGCACGGAAGGCGGCCTTCGCGCCGGCCCCGCTGACGCGCCTGGTGGCGGTCAGCAAGACGGTGGACCGGGCCCATATTGTGGAAGCTCTCAATTGGGGCCAGCTTCTGTTCGGCGAGAACCGGGTAAACGAGGCGCAACGGAAATTCTCTTCGCTGAAAGAGCGTTTCCCCGGCCTGGAGTTGCATCTGATCGGGCCATTGCAGAGCAACAAGGTCAAGGATGCCGCCGCCCTGTTCGATGTCATCGAAAGCCTGGACCGGCCGAAATTGGCCGAGGCGCTGGCCGCTTCGCGCGACAAGGCCGGCCGCTGCCCTTCCCTGTTTGTGCAGGTCAACACCGGCGAGGAACCGCAGAAGGCGGGCGTGATGCCCTTGGAAGCCGCAGCCCTGATCGCTTACGCGCGCAAGCTCGAGCTGCCGGTTGCAGGCCTGATGTGCATTCCCCCTTTAAGCAGCGATCCCGTGCCGCATTTCGCGTTTCTCGCCAAGCTGGCCAAGGACAGCGGGCTTGAACAGCTCAGCATGGGAATGAGCGACGATTTCGAGCGGGCGATTCGCCTGGGTGCCACCCAGGTCAGGATTGGCACCGCCATTTTCGGCGCCCGCAAAATCAGCGCATGATCCGCAACCGGTCGCTTGCCGCGATCTGCGCCAGTGCCGCGCGCAGGTCAGGTTCGGCCAGCGCCACGCAGCCGGCGGTGGGCGGATAGCCTTCGCGCGCCAGGTGCAGGAACACGGCGCTGCCGACGCCCGCCACCACCGGATCGTCGTTGAATCCGATCGCCACGATGATGTCGTAGACATGACTGTCACGCCAGAGATGTTCGGCGCTCGCCGGATAGGGATGCCTCACCGGCTTGTTGTAATTCGAATCGGCCGGAGAATCGCACCAGCCATCGTCCGGCTCCAGCGCGCGCCCCGGCAAGATGCAATCGGGACGGGAGAGTCGATCGGCGCGCCAATAAAACCCGCGAAAGGCAAAGCTGCCGATCGGCGTCGCGCCATCGCCTTCGCACCGCTTGGGAGCGATGCCGGCGGGCCCGACGGCGCAGCGCCGAGGGCCCGAGCCCCAATCCACCATGGCGGCCGCGCCATAATTGGAAACGACGAGATCCATGACTCAACTTTAACGTAAAGCGCGGCGCGGCCAGCGGCAAATTCTCCTTGGCGACGGAAAAGAGGCATTATTGCGGCCCCGCCGCCGCGGCATTTGAAAAATTTGCAATGCCGCTTTGAAATGCCACCGGGAAAGGAAAACGCGCTATTGTTTGGCCGCATTCAAGTTGGAGTGCCATGCCCAGCGCCAAGCGGGTCTTGTTGGTGGACGATGACGGCGTGCTGCGCGCCTCGCTGGCCGAGCAATTGGCGCGGGAAGGGACGTATGCCGTGGTTGAGGCCTCGAGCCGGGCGCAAGCCTGCGGCCTTGCCAGGGACGGCGGCTATGATTTCGCCATCATCGATCAAAGCCTCGAGGACGGGACCGGTGATGCCTTGGTGCGGGAGCTGAAAGTTTCGGGCTTTGACGCGCCCATTCTTTTCCTGGCGGAGCAGGCGACGGCGGCGCTTCCCGTCGAGCAGCTCGAAAAGCCGTTCCGCTTCGCCTCGCTTCTCGCCCGTCTCAACGCCCATTTGAGCCGCCATGCCGGCGGCGACGAAGAGCCGCTGGCGATCGGCTCTTATCTGTTTCATCCCGCCGCCAAGCTGCTGGTGCGGGGCCCAAAGAAGATCCACCTCACCGAAAAGGAGGCCGAC
>JBOHKF010000301.1:0-2971 GCA_050729015.1 Rhizomicrobium sp.
GTCCTGGAACGAGCCGTCATAGAGGCGGCCATCCATCCCCAGGGTGCGGGCGGCAAAGACGACCGCCGTCCCCTGGATGCCGACATGGCAGTAGACGATCACCCGATCGCCCGGCCGGTAGCCTGCCGCCGCGAACATCCGGCGCAATTCGCGGGCCGGCTTGAGCCGGCCATCCGCACCGGTCACCGCGGTGAAGGCAATATTGCGCGCGCCGGGAATGTGCCCCCTGCCGCCCATGCTGGGCTTTTCGCCGGAATAGAATTCGGGGGCGCGGGCATCGATCAGCACCATGCCCGGCCTTCCCAGGCGAGCCTTGACGAAATCCGCATCCACGATGACCGCACGAAGCGCCAGGGGCTGAAACGTCAGGGGCTTGAGACGGCCGGGCACGACATCGGCACCTTTGGTGGTGACGGGAAGGCCCTGGTTCTTCCAGGCCTCGAGACCTCCATTCAGAAGAAAGCAGCGGCCCGCGAAGCCGGCCGCGCGTAAGGTGAGAAGGACGCGGGTGGCGCGGGGGATGGTCGGAGAAGCGGAATAGACGAGGATTCGCGAATTGTCCGAAATGCCGAGAGCTTCCAGCTTTTGCCGCAGCACGCCGGCCGGCGGCAGTTCTACCGAAAGGCCGTGGGGCCCCTCGACCGAAACCTGGGCGACGTCGGCCAGACGCGCGCCCGGAATGTGGCCCTGGGCGTAGCTCGCCGCGTTGCCGGCGTGAAGGATCACCAGAGTCCGGTCGGAAAGATGTGCCGCCAGCCAATCCGGCGTCACCAGCAGCGATTCCCGAGGCTGGGCCGCGCCAAGGGGAGCGGCCAGCAAGGCGCCCGAAACCAGGACGAGCGCGAAGAGCAGGCTTTTCCACATGAGGGGCGTTCCTTCACTTATCAGACGGCGGCGTTTATCAGAGGGCGGCGTTATCAAAGGGCGGCGTTGATCACTTGCAACTGGGTGAATTCCTCGAGGCCTGCCTCGCCCATCTCCACCCCCATGCCCGACTGCTTGGCGCCGCCGAAGGGAATGTCGGGAGCAAGCTCGCTATGCTTGTTGATCCAGACGGTGCCGGCTTCGAGCCGCTCGGCCAAGGCGTGGGCGCGCGCCAGGTTCGACGACCACACCGACGCCCCCAGCCCGTAAGGGCCGGCGTTGGCCCTGGCGAGAGCATCCTCGGGATCGGAATATTTGATCAGCGGAAGGACCGGGCCGAACTGCTCCTCGTCCACCAGGGGCGTGCCGTCCTCGATGTCGGCGACGATGGTGGGACGGATGAAATAGCCCTTGTCCGGAACCGGGCCCTCGCTCAGCACCCGGCCATGCCGTCGCGCGTCGGCGATGATGGCTTTGACTTTTTCATATTGCATGCGGTTCTGAAGCGGACCCAATTGCGTGCCCTGCTCCAGCCCGTCACCGACCACCGCCTCCCGGGCAAGCCTGGCCAGTTCCTCGCACATCCGCTCGTAGATCGATTCATGGACATAAAGGCGCTTCACGGCGATGCAGACCTGACCGGAATTGCGAAACGCGCCATGGAAGATTCCCGGCGCCACCTTTTCAGGATCGGCGTCATCGAGCACGATGCCGGCGTCATTGCCGCCCAGTTCGAGGGTCAGCCGCTTGACGGTGTCGGCGGCGCTCGCCATCACTTTCCTGCCGGTGGCCGAGGAGCCGGTGAAGGAGATTTTTCGCACGTCCGGGTGGCGGGTCAGCTCGGCGCCGAGATCGTTGGCGTCGGCGATCACGTTCAGCACGCCTGGCGGCAGGGCGTCCTTGAGCAACCGAGCCAGATGCAAAGTGGCAAGCGGGGTGGTGGGCGCGGGCTTCAACACCACCGTATTGCCGGCCAGCAGCGCCGGCGGCAGCTTCGCGCCCAGAATGATCAACGGAAAATTCCACGGCACGATCAAGCCCACCACGCCCAAGGGCTTGCGGCTCACTTCCACTTTGCGCGCTCCGCTTTCCTCCAGCACCTTCGCCCGCAACTCGAATTGCGAGAAATAGCGGAACATCGCGGCAAGGCCGAACACTTCGCCGGTGGCGTCGGCCAAAGGCTTGCCCTGCTCCTGGGTCAAAAGGCGGGCCAGTTCGCCGGCATTGGCCTGGATGATGCCGGAAATCGCTTGCAGCGCCTTGCTGCGCTCGGCAACCGGGGTGGCGCTCCAGAGAGGAAAAGCCCCTTTGGCCGCGGCGACCGCCCTTTCCAGTTGCGCCTTGGAAGCGCGAGGCGCCTTGGCCAGAACCTCTTCGGTGGCGGGATTGATCACCTCCATTTCGAGATCTCCATCCTCGAGACGGCCGTCGATCAGCAGCTTGAATTCATCCATGGCTCACCCTCAGGCGGACGGCGCCCCGTCCGGACAATCTTGGCACGATTGGAACCGAGGCTCCAGTCGGGTCGGCCTTTGGCGGTGACGCAGTTTGAAATTTGGCGCCGCATTCCTGGAATTGCTCTAAGGCGATGCCGAGGTCGCCACCGGCAGGTGCCGCCGCGTCCAGTCCTGCATCGAGCCGTCGTAAAGCGTGGCATCGATTCCCAAGGTACGGGCGGCGAACACGATGGCGGCCGCCTTTCTGCCGACATGGCAATAGGCGATCACCTGGTCGCCGGGCCGGTATCCCGCCTTGGCGAAAAGCGCGCGCAACTCGGGTGGCGATTTCAGCTTGCCGTCCGAATCCACCACCCTTGAATAGGGCAGACTTTTGGCGCCCGGAATGTGGCCATCGGTTTCGCCGAACCAGAGCGGGATCAGGCCGAACACGTCCAGCTTGGCCAACCGCCCGCCATAGAGGATCGCCTCCCTCGCATCGATCAGATCGTAGCCGGGGTCTTCGGCATGGCTTTGCACGAACCCGGCATCGACCACCAAAGGTTGCATCTCGAGAGGCGCCAGATTGCCGGGAGGGATCGCGGTGGTCGCGGTGGTCGTGGCATGGCCGGTCGCTTTCCACGCCTTGAGGCCGCCGTCCAGGATTTGGG
>JBOHKF010000302.1:0-4478 GCA_050729015.1 Rhizomicrobium sp.
ATCAAGAACAACACCGAGTGCACGGGATTCCTGCCCGCGATCACCATGACCGCCGAAGCGATCAGGATCGCGGAGAAAAGATAGAACGCCAGCTCCTGCAGCAGCATCGTCCGATCCTAGCGGTAAGGCGCGTCGAGCTCGAGATTGCGGGCGATCTCCCGCTCCCAGCGGTCGCCATTGGCCAGCAGCCTTTCTTTGTCATAGTAAAGCTCTTCGCGCGTCTCGGTCGAGAATTCAAAATTGGGCCCTTCCACGATGGCATCCACCGGACAGGCCTCCTGGCACAGGCCGCAATAGATGCACTTCACCATGTCAATGTCGTAGCGGGTGGTGCGGCGCGAGCCGTCGGCGCGGGGTTCGGACTCGATGGTAATCGCCTGGGCGGGGCAGATTGCCTCGCAAAGCTTGCAGGCGATGCAGCGCTCCTCGCCGTTGGGATAGCGCCGCAAGGCATGCTCGCCGCGGAAGCGCGGGCTCAGCGCACCCTTCTCGAAGGGATAATTGAGAGTGGCCTTGGGCGCGAAGAAATAGCGGATCGAGAGCAGCAGACCCTGGACGAATTCCCAGAGGAATATCTGGCGCGCGATACGATCGAAATTTGCCATGGGCGCCGTCTCCTTAGCCGGGTTGACGGAAGACGAGGACCCAGCCCGCCGTCAGCGCCACCCAAAAAAGCGAGGTTGGAAGAAAGACCTTCCAACCCAGCCGCATCAACTGGTCATAGCGATAGCGCGGCACGATGGCTTTCACCAGCGCCATCAAAAAGAACAGGAAGCCCAGCTTCAGCAGAAACCAGATCACGCCGGGCACGAGGGTAAACGGCACGACGTTAAAGGGAGCAAGCCAGCCGCCAAGAAACAGCACGCTCATCAGCCCGCAGAGCATGATCACATTCATGTATTCGCCGAGAAAGAAGAGGAGGAAGGGGGTCGAGGAATATTCCACGAAGAACCCCGCCACCAGTTCGGACTCCGCCTCCAAGAGGTCGAAGGGCGGACGCTGGGTCTCCGCCAACGAGGAGACGAAGAAGATCACCAGCATCGGGAAAAGGATCGAAAAGAAGTTCCAATGCGCGAAGGCAAGAACGCCGCCGGTTTGTTGCGCCTCGACGATGCGGGAAAGATTGAGCGAACCCGCAAACAACAGCACCGTGATGATCACGAAGCCGATAGAGACTTCGTAGGACACCATCTGGGCCGCGCTGCGCAAGGCTGAAAGGAAGGCATATTTGGAATTGGACGCCCAGCCGGCGATGATCACGCCATAGACGCCCAGTGAGGAGATGGCGAAGAGATAGAGGATGCCCACATTGATGTTGGAGATCACCCAGCCTCGGTCGAAGGGAATCACCGCCCAGGCGATAAAGGCCAGCGCCACGCTAACCATCGGGGCGAGCAGGAACAGCACCTTGTTGGCGCCCGCGGGCACGATCACTTCCTTGAAGAAGAATTTGAACGCGTCGGCAATGGTCTGAAGCAGACCGAACGGACCCACCACATTGGGACCGCGCCGCATCTGCACCGCCGCCCAGATTTTGCGGTCCGCCAGAATTACCGCGGCCACCGAAAGCATCAACGTCACGCAGAGGATGACGATGAAAGCGGCCTGGCTGAGAAACCAGGCCCACCCATAAGGCAGCGTCACGCCGGCGCCCTGAAACAGCCAGGTCCAGAACTGAATCAGCGCCATCCTATTCCGCCGCCATCTTGGCGCCGCTGCCCACGAATTCGCGGGAGCATTGGGCCATTGTCTCGCTTGCCCGAGCAATCGCGTTGGTGAGGTAGTAGTCGACGATGACCGCCCCGATTGGTGCGGAACGGTCGAGGGGTCCCTCGGCGCCGATGCCGCTCCAGGTGGACGCTTGGGTATCGGCATGGACCGGTGCGCGGCCAGGGCACGCAAGATGCGGCGCGTCCTTCACCATCCTGGCACGGAGCTGGCCGAGATCGTCGTAAGCAAGCTTGTGTCCTACGTATTCGGACAGGGCGCGGATGACGGCCCAATCGGCCTTGGCCTCGCCCGGCGGAAACGACGCCCGTTCCGCCCGCTGCACCCTGCCCTCGAAATTCACATAGGTGCCATCCTTTTCCGTATAGGCCGCCCCCGGCAAAACCACGTCGGCATGATGGGCGCCGGCATCGCCATGACTTCCCTGATAGACTATGAAAGCTCGGCCCAGATGGGCGACGTCGAACTCGTCGGCGCCGAGAAGATATATAAAGTCAATTTCGCCTTTTTGTGCGCCTTCGACGATACCGGCCACGTCGCGCGCGCCCTCCCCCGGCAGGAATCCCAGATCCAGTCCCGCCACCCGCGATGCCGCCGTGTGCAGAATATTGAAGCCGTTCCAGCCGCCCTCCTGAAGCCGGCCGGCCGGCCCGATCATCCCCGTGTCCGCAGCGATCTTCGCCGCGAGCTTCAGGATTTGCGCGCCGTCGGCGCGGGTGAGCGCCGCCCCGCCAAGAACGATCATCGGCCGCTTGGCATCCTTCAGCCGCTGCGCGAGATCATGCGTGCCGTCAGCAATCGCTTCCAGGGTGCCGATATCGGTGCCCAATTGTCGCGCCGGATAGGTCAACTCCACCGCCGGGCCGAGGTTGGCAATTTCGAGCGGACCGGCCGCCCAGGCCTTGCGGATGCGGGCATTCAGGACCGCTGCTTCCCAGCGAGGATTGGCGCCCACCAGCAAAAGAAGGTCGGCGGCTTCGACGCCGGCGATCGTGGTGTTGAAGAGGTAGGTCTGCCGCGGCCCGCCCCCGATCTTGGCACCGTCCTGCCGGCAATCGAGATGGATTGCGCCCAAACCCTTCATCAAATCCTTCAGCGCCTTGATCTCCTCGGCGGCGGCAAGATCGCCCACCACCGCCGCCATTTTCCTTCCTTGCGTGGAAGAAAGCTTGCGGGCGATGGCGGCGAAAGCTTCTCGCCAGCTCGCAGGCATCAACCTGCCGTTCACCCGCACATAGGGACGGTCCAGGCGCTGGCGGGAAAGTCCGTCGCAGGCATGGCGAGCCTTGTCCGAAATCCACTCTTCGTTCACGTCTTCATTGAGCCGGGGCAGAATTCGCATCACTTGCGGCCCGCGCGTATCCACCCGAATGTTCGACCCTTGCGCGTCCATCACGTCTATGGATTCGGTCTTGCGCAATTCCCACGGCCGGGCGTTAAAGGCGTAGGGCTTGGATGTGAGGGCGCCTACCGGGCACAGATCCACCACATTGCCGGAGAGTTCCGACGCAAATGCCTTCTCCAGATAGGTGGTAATCTCCATGTCTTCGCCGCGGCCGGTCGCGCCCAACTGGGGCACCCCCGCGACTTCGGTGGCGAAACGCACGCAGCGCGTGCATTGAATGCAGCGGGTCATGATGGTCTTGATAAGCGGGCCCATATATTTGTCTTCCACGGCCCGCTTGTTCTCATTGAAGCGATGGTAGGCCGCGCGGCCATAACCCATCGCCTGGTCCTGAAGATCGCATTCCCCGCCCTGGTCGCAGATCGGGCAATCGAGCGGATGATTGATGAGTAGGAATTCCATCACCCCTTCGCGCGCCTTGCGGGCATAGGGGCTCTTGGTGTTGATGCGGGCCGGCGTGCCGTCCTTGTTGGGGAAAATATCCTTCACCTGCAGGGCACAGGAGGCTTGCGGCTTGGGGGCGCCAACCCATTCCACCAGGCACATGCGGCAATTGCCGGCCACCGACAGGCGTTCGTGAAAGCAGAAGCGGGGAATCTCCGCCCCGGCCTGCTCGCAGGCTTGAAGCAAAGTCAGCGTCTCGTCCGCCTCGAAATCCTTGCCGTCGATAATGAGCTTGCGGCTTCCCATTAGGCGCACCTTGCCTCCCGCCAAAACGTGGCCGTGGCGTTGCCGCGTTCATCCTTGAGCCGCCAGCCGAAGCCGGGCATGCGCTCGGCGGCGGCATTGATGCGGTCGAGATTGGCGAAGAAGGCCGCCATTGCGGGGTCGTCCTTGGCGGCGCGGAATCTGCCGATGTTGCGTTGAGCGGGATGCCGCGTCATTCCGCCGCCTCTTTCATCTCTGCGTGGCTTTCGATGCGCCGTTCGATTTCCGGGCGGAAATGCCGGATCAGGCCCTGGATCGGCCAGGCCGCGGCATCGCCCAGCGCGCAGATGGTGTGGCCTTCGACTTCGCGGGTGACTTCTTCGAGAAGGTCGATCTCCGCCGCCTTGGCGTCTCCCTTCACCATGCGGGTGAGGACGCGCCACATCCAGCCGGTGCCTTCCCGGCAGGGCGTGCATTGGCCGCAGCTTTCGTGCTTGTAGAAATAGGCCAGCCTCTGGATCGCCTTCACCACGTCGGTGGATTTGTCCATCACGATCACGGCGGCGGTGCCAAGACCGGACTTCAGATTCTTGAGCGAGTCGAAATCCATCGGACAGTCGATGATCTCGCGTGCCGGCACGATCGGCACCGACGAGCCGCCCGGAATGACCGCGAGCAGATTATCCCACCCGCCGCG
>JBOHKF010000303.1:0-1830 GCA_050729015.1 Rhizomicrobium sp.
GCCTACCACCTGGCGGAATTCCAACGGCGCAAGATTGAGAAAGTTGCCATACCCGAACAGCAGCGCGGCCCCCAGCAGGAACAGGCCGATGCGGACCGGCTGAAGCGCCGAATAGTTATAAAGCGCGATGCGTACCACCGCGTCGCCGCTTACCTCCACGGCCGTGGCGGCAATGAGAAAGCCGATCGCCTGAAGCGTTCCGACAGGTGCGGGCATGATGTCCCCTTGGATCGGGCGAGCATGAGCACCCGCGCCATTTTGGCGATTATGCCCGGCCACACCCGACACACAAGCGCGCGGCCGCCGGATGTTATCCGGGATTGGCGGCAACGGGGCGGAAGAACATGCCCAGTTGCAGGCTGCGGGCGATATTGTCGGCGCGCGCCATGAACAGCGCCGCGATTTCAGGAGCGAACAGGTCCTCGGCGGTGACCCGGAAGAGAGCAAGCCAGCGGGTAAAGTGCTTGGGCTGCACAGTCTTGAGTCTCAAATGGGCAACCATCGGCGTTCCCTTGTAGCGCCCGCTCATCAGCATCACCGACGACCAGAAATCGCACATCTTGGCGAGATGGCGGTCCCAGTTTTCGCCGATCACCCGTTCGAAGATGGGCCCAAGCTCGGCATCGCTGCGCACCCTGGCATAAAAGGCGTGAACAAGCTTTCCGATAGCCTCCTCGTCGATTGCGGGATGAACGGGATTGCGCCGGCTCTCGAGCATGGCCGAAGACTATTGCACCGCCGACGAAAAAGCAATATACTAGATACTTCTTTTAGGAGGCACCGGTGAGACTGACCGTCTATTCCGATTATGCCTTGCGGCTTCTCATGTATCTGGCGGTCCGCCAGGAAGGACTGGTCACCATTCAGGAAGTGGCCGACAGCTATCGAATTTCCAAGAATCATTTGACCAAGGTCGCATTCGATCTCGGGCGCGCGGGCTTTCTGGAGACGGTACGCGGCCGCGGCGGCGGCATCCGCCTTGCCAAGCCGCCGCCCGAAATAGGGCTGGGGCAGGTGCTGCGGCTGACCGAGATGGGAAGTCCGCTGGTGGAATGCTTTGACGCCCGGACCGATGCCTGCGCGATCTCCGCTCCCTGCCGGCTCAAAGGCGTGCTGTCTCGCGCGCTTCGGGCCTTTTTCGAGGTCCTGGATCAATACACCCTGTCTGACCTGACCGCTCGCAATCCGGGGCTCAGGCAACTTCTCACCGGTTGAGGTTCCAATGGTCCGAATGTTCCGCTGGATGATGGCTCCCTCGAATCTTCTTTGTGACCTGCTCCATGTGGCGGGCGAGCCGGAACGCGGGGTTGTGCGCATGCTGCTCAATACGCTCGTCTGCACCACGCTGGGCGTCTTGACGGTCTGGGCGATCGGCGGGTGAGCCGCCGCCAAAACCGCTTCACACTTTGTTCGGGAATTACTCTAAGCTCCGCCAACGGTGGGCAACGTCATGCATCTCGATCCCGTGCTTCTATCCCGGCTGCAATTCGCCTGGGTCATCGCCTTCCACATTCTTTTGCCTGCCTTCACCATCGGGCTGGCTTCCTACATCGCGGTGCTGGAAGGCTTTTATTTTTTCACGCGCAACGAATTCTGGTTTCGCCTCTCCGCCTTCTGGACGCGCATTTTTGCGGTCTCCTTCGGCATGGGGGTGGTCTCCGGCATCATCATGCCCTTTCAGTTCGGCACCAATTGGAGCCGTTATTCCGATGTGGTGGGCGACATCGTTTCGCCGCTGATGGGATATGAGGGATTGATGGCCTTCTTCCTCGAGGCGTCATTCCTGGGAGTATTATTGTTCGGACGCAAGCTGGTGCCGCGCTGGGCGCA
>JBOHKF010000304.1:0-3337 GCA_050729015.1 Rhizomicrobium sp.
TTCTGGAAAGCGCGCACGCCATTTGGGCCATGCGCGGAAAAAAACTCCAGCCCCAGCTTGAGACCTCCGACATGAGGCTTGAGCCGGCAAGCCAACGCCAACGCATTTTCGAGGTCGGTCGTGTCAAGGGCCACAAAGACAGGATTGGATCGCATTGCCAATTCGCTTTTTAGGCCCTTGTCTGCCGCCGGTTACCGGCAGCGGACATATCCGCTATTCGGGCGCACCGTCATTCAGCCTCTCGCGCAGTTCCTTGCCGGTGCGAAAGAAGGGCGCACGCTTCTCGCCTACCGAGACCGGCTCGCCGGTGCGCGGATTGCGTCCCATGCGGGAGGGCCGCACCTTGACCGAGAAGGCTCCAAATCCCCTGAGTTCCACGCGCTGTCCCTGAGACAGGGCTTTGGTAATGCTCTCCAGCACCGTCGTGACGATGCGCTCCACATCGCGGTGGTAAAGATGGGGATACCGCGCGGTAAGCCGCGCCACCAGTTCTGATTTGATCATCCCAGCCCCTAGGGGACATTACCGGCCGTGTAACGCCGTCCGACCCGCTTAAATTGTCAGAGGGAAAAACCCCCGTCAACGGGGAAGCGCCTGAAAAATCAAGGATTTTCAAGGTCGTTAACGAGACGACGGGCTCTTAACCCGCCTTTTGCTGCCTTACGCGCGTCGGATCTCGGGCTCCATCGGCCGCCAAAGTGCCCCAAGCGAAGGACTAAGACTCGAAAAGGGACGGGCTTTCCCAGGGGGCCAGGCCTTGCGCCCGCGAATGGCCCGAACTTTTGATGCCGAGCCGGAATGCCGAAAGCAGGGTCCCGAAGGGGGAAGCCTTCTCATAGGATTGGCGCTTCGCCGATTGGACGCTTCCTTGAAAACCTCGATTTCACTCCGCGACCTGCTCGTTGCGCTCGCCGTCGTATTCGTGTGGGGCACGAACTTCGTGCTTATCCGGATCGGCCTCGACACCTTGCCGCCGCATCTCTTCGTGGCACTCCGCTTCACCTTCGTGTCTTTTCCGATGGTCTTTTTCCTTCCCCGCCCGCGCATTCCCCTGGTCAATCTGGCGATCTACGGATTGGCCCTCGGACTTGGCCAGTTCAGCCTTCTCTTCATTGCCTTGGACGGCCTGATTTCGCCCGGCCTGGCCTCGCTGGTGTTGCAAATGCAGGTCTTTTTCACCATCGGCTTTTCGATGCTTCGCAGCCCCGAGCGGCTCAATTCCCGTCAGTTGCCGGCTTTCGCAATCGCCATCGCCGGCATGGCCGTCATCATGGTGCATACCGGCGATGGCGCCACGGTCCTGGGCGTGGTGTTGACATTGGGGGCGGCTGCCGGCTGGGCTGTTGCCAATCAGGCAAGCCGGGAGGCAGGTTCGGTGAATACTCTCGCCTACGTCGTCTGGGCGAGCCTATTCTCGCTGCCTCCGCTTTACCTGCTTTCGCTTTGGCGTGACGGCTGGCCCCAAATCCTCCATGGCCTCAGCCACGCCGGGGCTGGCACCTGGGCGGTGGTTCTGTGGCAGAGCGCCGGCAATACGATGTTCGGCTATGGTTGCTGGGCATGGCTCCTGGGGCGCCATCCTGCCGCCACCGTGGCGCCGCTCTCGCTCCTAGTTCCGGTATTCGGTTTCGCCGCTTCCGCGCTCATTCTGGGCGAGCCGCTCCAGAACTGGAAGATCGCCGCCGCCCTTTTAGTGATCGGCGGACTGGCGCTCAATCTCAGGAAGACAGCAAGGGCGGGCTGACCATCTTGTCCTAATCCTTGCGGCCGGGCACCCTGAAATCGAGATAGCGGATATGGCCGTGCGGCTTCAGCCACTGCGGCATCCCTGCCGGTATCTGCACCAGATCGTTCTTGTGCAATTCGATGCTTTTGGTATCGCCGGTCAAGGCTTCGCCGCGGAATTCCCCCTCGCTGATCATGTGGCTGCCGGTCATATCGCCGCCATAGGTGAGGGTGGCCGCGCCATCCAGCACCACGATATTGTCAATGCCTTCCAGATGCAGTGCCGGTGGCGAGGAATTGTCGCGCTCCACTATCGTGCCTTGGAAGCGCTCGCCCGAGAATGCCGCATGCGTGCCGGTTTCCGGATCGGTCGCGGCCGACAGGCCATTGGCTTGATAGACCAGATCCGCGGCAAGGGCTGGCGCGGCGAGAAACGCGGCCGCCGCCCCGGACAAAAGAAGTGTGCGAAATTTCAGCATGTGAGCCTCTCTCTCGAAATCCGGTGGCCCAAGGCTACGACAAAGGCGGTTTGCGAAAAAGCCTCGGGGCTTGGCTGGCGGCGCGTTCACCTGGCACCCTGAGGCGGCGAGGGATTCCAAAGGCGCGCCATATCCTTGCGTGGGGCGCGCTCGCGTTCGTGGTCTATTCCGCGTCCTTCTTTGACCGCTTCTTGAGGGCGGCTCCCAGGATGTCGCCCAGCGACGCGCCGGAATCCGAGGATCCGAATTGCGCCACCGCTTCCTTTTCCTCCGCGACTTCCCGCGCCTTGATGGAGAGAGTGACTTTGCGGCTCGCCTTATCCACGGAGGTCACCATCGCATCCACCTTGTCGCCCTTGCCAAAGCGCTCAGGCCGCTGATCGTTGCGGTCGCGGGCCAAGTCCGCGCGGCGGATGAAGGATTTGATGCCGTCGGCAAGCGAGACTTCGATGCCGCCCTCGTTCACCTCCGTTACGGTGCCGGTCACGACCTGGTTCTTCTTCAGCGCGCCGCCGCCCACGCCGGCCTTCTCCATGGGGTCGGTTTCGAGCTGCTTGATCCCCAGTGACACACGTTCTTTCTCGATGTCGATGTCCAGCACCTTGGCCTTGACGATCTGACCCTTTTCACAGGCCTTGAGCGCTTCCTCGCCGGGCTTGCCCCAGGAAAGGTCGGAGAGGTGCACCATGCCATCGATGTCATTGTCCAGGCCGATGAAAAGGCCGAACTCGGTGATGGATTTGATCTCGCCCTCGATCACGCTGCCCACCGGGTGCCTGGCAGTGAAGCCGGTCCATGGATTTTCCTGGGTCTGCTTGAGACCCAGGGAAATGCGGCGTTTGTTCGAATCCACTTCCAGCACCTGCACGTCAACCTCGGTGCCGGGCGCCACCAGCTTGGAGGGTGCAAGATTCTTCTTCACCCACGACATTTCGCTGACATGGACCAGGCCCTCCACGCCGGGCTCGAGCTCTACGAAGGCGCCATAATCGGTGACATTGGTGACCTTGCCCTTGAACTGGACGCCAGCGGGGCGCCCGAGGCCGCCACGGCGACCGCGCTGAGGGCGACGGGGGCGCAGGAGTGCCCGCCGGCCGATGAAGCGAGCTCTCCGGCGGTGACCACGGCATGCC
>JBOHKF010000305.1:0-1881 GCA_050729015.1 Rhizomicrobium sp.
CATCGAAGGTGTAGGCGAAACGCTCCGCAGGTCCGATGCGCATGTGATGGCCGCATTTGGGGCAGACGAAAAGATTTGCCGCCAAATCGCGATGAAAAATCATGTCACCGCAGGCCGAGCATTTGCGCCAGAGATTTTCCGGGGTTTCTGTCCTGGCGATCAGTTTCTTGATCCGTGGACGGACAACATTGGCGATCCAGTTCATGTCCGCATCCTATCACCGCTTGCGCCATGGACGCAGACGGACAAAGCGCGGCAGAGTTCCGTCACCGCCGGGACGATGGCTTTGCCGCCATGCGCATGTTTTTCGCCGATCACCCTGACGATTGCCGAGCCCACCACGACCGCGTCCGCCAAGCACGCGATACGGGCCGCTTCCTCCGGCGTCCGGATGCCGAAGCCTACGGCGACGGGAAGGCGGGCGGCCTTTTTGATGCGGAGAAGCGCCTCTCTCACCTCATCTTCCGCGAAGCTCTTGGTGCCCGTGACCCCCGCCACCGATGCATAATAAAGAAACCCGCTGGCACCTTCGAGAATGCGGGCCAGCCGCGCCTCGTCGGTGGTAGGCGTGATCAGGCGCACCACTTCAATGCCTGCGGCTTTCGCGGGCACGCGCAGCACCTCATCCTCCTCGGGTGGCAGGTCGACGACGATGAAGCCGTCGGCGCCGGCCGCGCTCGCCTCCCGAATGAAAGTTTCGGTGCCAAGGGCATGGATGGGATTGAAATAGCCCATCAGCACGATCGGCGTCTTGGCGTCGCGCTGGCGAAAGTTGCGCACCAGCGTGAAGGTGCGCGCCATGGTGGCGCCCGCAGTCAACGCCCGCAGGCTGGAAGCCTGGATCGCCGGACCATCGGCCATGGGATCGGTGAAAGGCATTCCCAGCTCGATCAGATCCGCGCCCGCTTCCGGCAGGGCATTCAGGATGGCGGACGAGGTGTCGAAATCCGGGTCTCCGGCAGTGATGAAGGGCACGAAGAGGGCGCGATGTCGCGATTCGGCGAAGCGGGCGGCAATGCGGCTCACAGCTTCACGTCCAGCGCCGCCGCGGCAGAAAACACGTCTTTGTCGCCGCGTCCGGACAGACAGATCACGACGACCTGGTCCTCGCCCATTTTGGGCGCGACCTTCGCCACATGTGCCAGCGCATGGGCGGACTCCAACGCCGGAATGATTCCCTCCAGCCGCGACAGAAGCTGGAAGGCGTCCAGCGCTTCGCGGTCCGTGGCGGAGAAATATTTCACCCGCCCAACATCCTTGAGCCAGGAATGCTCGGGGCCAACGCCGGGATAATCGAGGCCGGCGGAAATGGAATGGGCTTCGAGCACCTGACCGTCCCGGTCCTGCAGAAGATAGGACCGCGCGCCATGGAGCACGCCGGGCGCGCCTTTAGACAGGGTGCCCGCGTGATGGCGTGTCTCAAGTCCCTCGCCTGCCGCTTCAATCCCGTGAAGCTCGACGCCGGCGTCGTCAAGGAAAGGGTGGAAGATTCCGATGGCGTTGGAGCCACCGCCCACGCAGGCTGCCACCAGGTCCGGCAGTCTTCCTTCCCGGGCCAGCATCTGGGCGCGAGCCTCCTCGCCGATTACCGTCTGGAAATCGCGCACGATGGTGGGGTAAGGATGGGGCCCGACCACCGAGCCGATGATATAAAACGTGTCTCCCACATTGGCGACCCAATCGCGCAGGGCCTCGTTGGTCGCGTCCTTCAAGGTGCGCGAACCGGAGGTGACGGCGCGCACCTCCGCGCCCAGAAGACGCATGCGGAAGACATTGGACTTCTGCCGTTCGATGTCTACTTCTCCCATATAGACCACGCAGGGCAAACCGAAACGCGCCGCCACCGTGGCGGTGGCGACGCCATGCTGGCCGGCGCCGGTC
>JBOHKF010000306.1:0-2484 GCA_050729015.1 Rhizomicrobium sp.
CCAGGCTCGCGTCCTCGACCGACCGTCCCGAGAAATTCATCGGCTTGCATTTCATGAATCCGGTGCCGGTGATGCAACTGGTCGAGGTCATCCGCGGCATCGCCACCGACGACAAGACCTTCCAGGCAGCTCTCGACATCGTCAAGCATGTGGGCAAGACGGCGGCTTATGCGGAGGATTTTCCCGCCTTCATCGTCAACCGCATTCTTCTGCCGATGATCAACGAAGCGGTCTACACGCTCTATGAAGGGGTGGGCAACGTGGACGCCATAGACACCGCCATGCGGCTCGGCGCTAATCATCCGATGGGACCGTTACAGCTCGCCGATTTTATCGGCCTCGACACCTGTCTGGCGGTGATGCAGGTGCTTTATGAAGGCCTGGCAGACTCCAAATACCGGCCTTGCCCGCTGTTGGTGAAATATGTGGAGGCAGGCTGGCTGGGACGCAAGACGGGCCGCGGCTTTTACGACTACCGCGGCGAGCATCCGGTTCCCACACGATAGCGGCGGCGTCTTGAGCCGCCACCGCACCGGCCGGGCTCGTGCCATGCACCCATCTGCTTATCCGGTTTTGGTCAGCGCCTTGAAATAGGCGACGGCTTGGGGCTTGGCCCATTCTCCCGGCCCTTCCGCCTCGGCGATCTCCCTGCCCTGGGGATCGATCAGGATGGTGGTGGGAAGCCCGTAAGCGCCAAAGGCGTGCAAGAGCGCAAGGTCGCTGTCCACATAGGTCCCCAATTCGCCGACATGGTGGCGCTCGAGAAAAGCGGCCGCCACGTCGCTTTTGTCGTGGCCGACATCCACGGCGACCACTTTGAGGGCCGGCACCGCATTGCGCAGTTTTGCCAGGGCCGGCAATTCCGCCACGCAGGGTGCGCACCAAGTGGCCCAAAGGTTGAGGAGCACGTAATGGCCCTTGAACTCGGCCAGGCTGTGCTGCCCACCGGACGCATCGGCGAAGGCGGTAAGCGGTGCCATGACCGGCTTTGCCTGCAAGGCGAGCGGCGACGGCAAGCCGGGCTTTGCGTGAATGTGGCCGATCCCATATAGAACCCCGACCGCCAGGACGATCGCGGCAGCCGTCGCCAGGAAACGGGTTTGCATGGGACCTCCAAGGCCTTCGAGAGCAGAATGACGGCGAACAAAATGTGGGGTGGGCGTTTTCAGTCCGGACCCGGCCGGATCATGAAGGAGTTTACCCCCTCCATAGATTTCGACAAGCGGCTGGCGGCCGAGGACCTGGCGGGTTCGCGGGCCCATGTTCGCATGCTGGCGGTGCAAGGGATCGTGACCGGCGAGGACGCGGACGCCATTCTCACGGGCCTGGATCAGATCGAGCGCGAGATTTCGCAAGGGCAGTTTGTCTTCAGGCGGGAACTTGAGGATATACACCTCAACATCGAAGCGCGGCTTCTGGAGATTGCCGGCGCCGCGGCCGGGCGCCTGCATACCGCGCGCTCGCGCAACGACCAGGTGGTCACCGATTTCCGCCTGTGGACAAGGGCGGCATGCGAGCGGGCGGATTTGGGCCTTCTCGAACTGAGCCGCGCGCTGCTGGCTCAGGCAGCAACCCACGTCGGCACGATCATGCCGGGCTACACCCACATGCAGCCGGCCCAGCCGGTCACCTTCGGCCATCACCTCATCGCCTATATCGAGATGCTGGCGCGCGACCGCGGACGTTTTGGCGACGCGCGGGAGCGCCTCAACGAATCCCCCTTGGGCGCCGCGGCTCTCGCCGGCACATCCTTTCCCATAGATCGCGAAGCCACCGCCAAGAGCCTGGGCTTCAGAGCGCCGATGCGAAATTCGATGGATGCGATCTCGGCCCGCGATTTCGCGCTGGAATATCTTTCCGCTGCCGTCATCGCCACGCTCCATTTGTCGCGTTTGGCTGCGGAGTTGGTGCAATGGTCCGCGCCCCAGTTGGGTTTCGTGCGCTTGTCCGATGCCTTCACCACGGGGTCTTCGATCATGCCGCAAAAGCGCAATCCCGATGCGGCGGAACTGGTCCGCGCAAAGGCGGGGCGGGTTTTGGGCGATTTCGTGGCGCTGGCCGCCGTGGTCAAGGGCCTGGTTCTCACCTATGGCAGCGACCTGCAGGAGGACAAAGAGCGGGTCTTCGACGCCGCCGATACGCTGGAGATGTCGCTCGCCGCGATGACGGGAATGATAAAAGATTTGACGGCCGACCCTGCCAGGATGCGCCGGGCGGCGGCGCAAGGGTTTCCCACCGCTACCGACCTCGCCGATTGGCTGGTACGGGCGCTGAAAAAGCCGTTCCGCGAAGCCCATCATGCCGCCGGCGCCATGGTCAAGCGGGCGGAAGAAATGGAGATCGGCCTGGAACAGCTCCCGCTCGCCGAAATGCGCAAGATCGAACCTCTGGTGACGGAGGAGGTGTTCGGCATTCTTTCCCTGGACGCATCGGTTGGATCCCGGCTGAGCTTTGGCGGCACCGCGCCCCAAAAAGTAAAGGAAC
>JBOHKF010000307.1:0-2943 GCA_050729015.1 Rhizomicrobium sp.
CGACAAGGCATGGACCTTGCCCTGCATTTCTTCCGCAAGGGCGGCGTGGATTCGACGCTGGCGTTCGACGCGTGAAAGTCCCCTGAATTTTTCCGACACGATGCGCACCCTGAAATGCGTCTCGCCGCGGCCGCCGTCGGCCCGTACCGCTCCCGGATGCGCCGCATGACGCGCGCTGTCGTCCACAATCGTCAATTCGCTGGGCGCGAACGCAGCTGAGAGTTTCCCGCGGATCGTGTCGGCAAGCATCACCAGAGACCAGACAGGGCAGGCTGAAGGGCAAAGTCAAGCGATACCTTTCCTTGTCTTTTGACCCTTCGGCCCCATAATTACCTTATGACTCAATCCCGGGCGCCCTTCAAAAGCGATATCCGAATCCGGAAGGACGAGGCCAAGCCCCGGCAAAGCCGGGTGCGTCTCTGCGTCATCAAGGATTGCACGGAACCGGGGGAGTGCCGCGTCCCGAAATCGCGCGAGAATCTCTCGGATTATGTTTTTCTCTGCATCGCACACGCCCGTGCGCACAACGAAGCGTGGGATTTTTTCCAGGGCATGGATGATCAGGACATCGAAAGGTTTCGCGACGAGGCGATGTTCGGCCACCGCCCCACCTGGCCCTTGGGTCGCCGTGCGGCCCGGGCGCGTCACGGCCATGGGCCCTATCATTTTCATGACGGCCATGCGTTATTGGATGACGAAAGCGAGAATAGCCAGCCGCGCCGACCCGAACGGCAATTGACGCGCCTTCAGGCGACGGCGATGGACACGCTTCAACTTGCCCACAACGCCACCTTGAACGAGATCAAGGCGCGGTATAAGGAACTCGTGAAACGGTTCCATCCCGACGCAAATGGCGGCGACCGGGGCGCCGAAGAGCGTCTGAAGCAGGTGATCAAGGCTTACGGCGTGTTGCGCGCGTCCGGCTTGGTCTGACGTTGCGCGCCTGCCCAAGCCGGATGGGCGGAACGAAAGAAGCAATGAGCCCCGACGAGACAGGTCTGGACCCGAAGGCAGAGCCCGACATCGTCATCGATGCGGCCAAGACCTTTGGCATTCAGACGAGCATGAAAGTTCCGGCCTTCTCCAAGCCCGGCGAGCATGTCCCCGACCACGACGACGCCTATCGTTTCGACCGCGAAACCACGCTTGCGATCCTGGCCGGCTTCGCCTTCAACCGGCGGGTGATGATTCAAGGCTATCACGGCACCGGCAAGTCCACCCACATCGAACAGGTGGCCTGCCGCCTGAATTGGCCCTGCATCCGCATCAATCTCGATAGCCACATCAGTCGCATCGATCTGATCGGCAAGGACGCCATCGTGCTCAAGGATGGTCGGCAGGTGACGGAATTTCGCGAAGGTCTTCTGCCATGGGCGCTGCAGCGGCCGGTGGCTCTGGTGTTCGACGAATATGACGCGGGCCGTCCCGATGTGATGTTCGTGATCCAGCGCGTGCTCGAAGTTCAGGGAAAGCTCACGCTGCTCGACCAAAACAAGGTGATCAGGCCGCATCCGGCGTTCCGGCTGTTTTCTACCACCAACACGATCGGTTTGGGCGATACCACGGGACTCTATCACGGCACTCAGCAGATCAATCAGGGGCAGATGGACCGTTGGTCGATCGTCACCACCCTCAACTATCTCAGTCACGACGCCGAGGCCGAGATCGTGCTGGCGAAGTCGCCTGCATCCTACAACACCCAGGAAGGGAAGAAGACCATAACTGCCATGGTGCAGGTGGCTGACATGACCCGAAACGCCTTCATCAACGGCGACCTGTCCACGGTGATGAGTCCGCGCACGGTGATGACTTGGGCGCAGAATGCGGAGATTTTCGGCGATATCGGATTTGCCTTCCGGCTCACCTTCCTTAACAAGTGTGACGAGCTGGAACGGGCGAGCGTGGCAGAATTCTACCAGCGCGCGTTCGGCCGGGAATTGCCGGAAAGTGCCGCCAAGGTGCTGGTTGCATAAGCGCCGGCATTCCCCGCTTTATCCGGCAGGTCCGGTCGAACTAGGAAAGCCACCGCTTGGCGAAATCTGAGATCCCCAGCGAACCGTTCAAGCGCGCCGTGGCCGCCGCCGTGCGCGCCCTGGCCGGCGAGCCGGAGATGGAAGTGAATTTCTCTTCCGAACCGCCAAACCTCAAGGGATTGCAGGCCCGCCTGCCTGCGCCAACCCGTTCGCTTCCGCCTCATGAGGTGGCCTTCGTGCGCGGCACGGGAGACGCTTATGCGTTGCGCCAAGCCTATCACGACGAGACCATTGACGCCCGATATCGTCCCTCGGGCGCGGATTCGAACGCCATCTTCGAAGCTGCCGAAACGGCGCGGGTGGAAGCGATCGGCGCGTTGGCCATGGAAGGGGTGGGGCAGAATCTGGCGGCCCGATTGGAGCAGCGGCTGGTGGCCAAAGGCCTTGGCCGGGCGAAAAGCCGCGAGGATGCCTCGCTTGCCGAGGTGGTGGCGCTTCTCATCCGCGAGAAACTCACCGGGCAGGGAGCGCCGGCCTCGCTCACCCGAGCAGTCGAACTGTGGCGCCCCTTTGTCGAGGAGCGGGCGGCCAAAGATATCGCGAAGCTGAAGGACGCGATGCGCGACCAGAGAGCCTTTGCCCGACTTACCCGCATCATTCTCGGCGACCTCGTTCACGGCGAAGACGCCGAGCCATCCGGAGAAGCGGACGCAGACAGCGACAGCGCCGAGAGCCAGTCCGATGGCGAAGACCATGATGCGGAAGAGGCGGGCGAAGCGGCCGAGAGTGAATCCGATCGGGCGGGCGAGGATGGCGAAGAGTCCGATGCCGAGCTGTCGAGCGAGCAACTCGAAGACCTGCGAGAAGCCGATCAGGCCGACGAGGCGACGCGGCCAAACCGTTCGCTCAAGCCTTTTGCGGACACCGAGGGCTGGGGTTACAAAGTTTTTACCGCCCAATATGACGAACA
>JBOHKF010000308.1:0-5835 GCA_050729015.1 Rhizomicrobium sp.
ACCCTAGCCGGCCCTTTTCGTTCAGCTTTTGTCTAAGGTTAGGCGGGCTTAGGCTTCCCCGTCGCCGGCCAATCCGCCACGAAGCTGCCGGGAACCGCGTGAAGGAAACTACGGATATTGGACAAAAACCGGCGCTGGTGCGTCTTCCGCCGGATGCCGCCCGGGCCTTCGACGAGACCCGCGCCTCGGTGGTCTGGAAGAGCTCGATCGTCTGGGGCGAGCATTGCACCGAATGCGCGTTTCCAGCCTGTTATGGAACTTGCAGTTTTTACACGCCGCGCGGGGACCTCAACTGCCGGCGCTTTGAACACGGCATCGAGCGGGTCAAGCTGGACCGGAACTGCAATCGTAACTTGACGCGGATCGCATTCCGCCGCTGGGGCAAGCTCGAGGGTGAAGGCCCAATCGCGCTCATGCCTTTTCGGGCGGCGGCGGCGTTGGACAAACTCGACAGGGTCGGCGAGCGGCTGTGGTTCGGTCCGGCGTCGCTTCTTTATCGGCTGGTGTGGCGCTGGAACCAATATAAGCGGCGCCTGGGCGGCTATGGCCGATCCATCTCGGCGAGCGATGTCTTCATCCTCGAAGCCTGGCACGAAGGTGCTAACGCCTGGCCATTCACCTTGTCGGTGATCGGCAATGGCCCACCGGATCTGGGCCTTTTCCAGACCCGCATCAATCTCGGTCCCGGGTACAATCGCGTCGTGGTACCGGCCAGGGAGATCGCCGCGCTTGCGGCACTTGACGGAAGGGTCACTGTCCAAGTCGAGCCAGTGAAGGATGGCGCGCCGCCGATCATATTCGGTCTGGTAGACTTTGCCCGCCTGTCCCGCCCTCTTCCTTCGAGGCAGGGCCGCGCGAGTTCCACGCCCCAGCCCACAGCCAAGGCCCAGTTGCCGAAATTCAAGTGCGTGGTCTGGGACCTCGACAACACCCTATGGCAGGGAACTCTGGTGGAGGATGGAATCGATGGCGTCGCGCTTTCTCCGGTTGCCGCAGGGCTGGTGCGCGAGTTCGACCGCCGAGGCATTGTCAATTCCATTGCTTCGAAGAACGATCCCGCGCTTGCCTTTGCGGCCCTAGAGAAGTTTGGACTGAAGGACTATTTCGTTTTTCCCAGAATCGGCTGGGGTCCCAAAAGCGAAGGTCTCGAAAACATCATCGCTGCGATGGATGTCGGCGCGAACAGCTTCGCCTTCATTGACGATCAAGCCTTCGAGCGGGGGGAAATCGCCGAGCTGCTGCCCGACGTCGCGGTGTTTTCCCACACCGACATTCCGAAATTGCTCGACAACGCCCGCTTCGACGTTCCGGTCACGGCCGAAAGCGGCAAACGGCGGCAAATGTATCAGACCGAGGAGCGCCGGACTCTGGCCCGCGAAAGCTCGGCCATGAATTACACCGATTTTCTCCGCGCCTGCCGCATCACCTTGGAGGTCCGGTCTCTCTCGGAGGACAATCTTCTGAGGATCTACGAACTCGGCCAGCGCACCAATCAGTTGAACTTCTCCGGCCGGCGCTACGGCCAAGCCGACCTGGGGCGCCTGATGGCCGAGCGGCCGCAAGACACGTTCGCGCTCGAGTGCCGAGACAAATTCGGCGATTATGGAACCATCGGCTTCTGCGTCCTGGATGAGGACCGGCCGCGGATCGAATCCTTTTTCATGAGTTGCCGGATACAACGCAAGCGTGTGGAGAACGCGTTCTTTCAATTTCTGGGCTATGCGCTTGTGGCGCGCGGCTGGAATCGGCTGGAAGCGGCCTACAGGAAAACACCTCGAAATAGCGCTTCCGCGGAGCTGCTGAAAGGGTTGGGTTTTTCCTACGGGCCGGATGGAGAGGATGAGGGTTTGTTTGCCTTGTCGCTGCCCCATGACTTCGCCGAGCACGATGTTGTCCAGGTCCTTTCTCGGTTGAATGGGCGTCTGCCGAACCGGTTAGCAGATCGGGCGGCCATTTAACGGTTCGAGCGCCTGTTTCGCGCCCAATTTACCAGGCCGCCAGCGAGGACGACTTCGACCTGGCGTTGCGAGAGTTCGTGGGCAAGCGATATCTCGCGGTCGCCGCAAGCAGCCGTAACCGCGGACCCTTTGCACAGGCGTTGGGTAATCTCCACCAATTCCACGACCGCCCCCTTCGCGATTCTGTCGTAGTCGGTGGAATCGGCGAAGGTGAGAGGAAGAACGCCGTAATTGACCAGATTCTGCCAATGGATGCGCGCGAAGCTTTTTGCGATGACGAGGCGCAAGCCCAGGAAGCGGGGCGCAAGGGCGGCATGCTCGCGGCTGGAGCCTTGCCCGTAATTGCGTCCGGCCACGATGGCATGGCCGCCTTTCTCGCGCAGCTTTCCAGCTTCGGTCGAATAGGGAGGGTCGAAACCGTCGAAGCAGAATTCGGCAATTTTTGGGATGTTGCTGCGATAAGGAAGCACGCGCGCACCGGCCGGCAAAATCTCGTCGGTGGATATGTTGTCGGAAAGCTTGAGAAGTACCGCGACACGCAGCGATTCCGGCATTGCCTCCAGCTTCGGAAGCGAGACGATATTGGCGCCTTTCACCAAATGGACGCGCTTCGCCTGCGCCGGGGCCAGGGGACGCACAAAGTCGACCTTGCCGTTTTCATTATGCCGGCCGGCGGGCAAAGCGATGGGCGGATAAGGGAGGCCCAAATCACGCGGATCGGTGATGGCGCCCTTGAGGGCGCTGGCGGTCGCGGTCTCCGGGCTGCACAGAAACACCCGGTCTTCGCGCGTTCCCGAGCGGCCGGGAAAGTTGCGCGGCACCGTCCGCAAGCTGTTGCGGTTCGTGGCGGGCGCCTGACCCATGCCGATGCAGCCATTGCAGCCGCATTGATGGATGCGCGCCCCGCTGTCGATTAGCGCGGAAAGGTGACCGTCCGCAACCAGCGCGCCCAGGATGCGCCGCGAGGTTGGATTGATGTCGAACGAAACGCGGGGATCGACATGCCGGCCTTTCGCCATGGCGGCAGCAATCGCGAAGTCGCGGTATCCCGGATTGGCGGAGGAACCGATATAGGCTTGGGTAATCGGCTCGCCCGCGATGTCGCGCACCCGGACCACGTTGCCGGGGCTGGCGGGCCTCGCGACCAATGGCTCGACCCGGCTCAAGTCCAACTCCTCCTCGATGTCGTAGAGGCAGCCCGGATCGGAGCGCAATTCCATCCAGTCATCCCCGCGCCCCTCGCTCTCCAGGAACGTCCGTGTCATCTCGTCGGAAGGAAACACTGTGCTGGTGGCGCCAAGCTCGGCGCCCATGTTGGCGATCACATGCCGGTCCATCGCGCTCAAGCCGTCAAGTCCGGGGCCGTAATATTCGATGAGCCGGCCGACCCCGCCATCGACGTCGTGGCGCCTTAAAAGCTCTAAAATCACGTCCTTGGCGCTCACCCAGGGCTTGAGTTTTCCGACCAGCTTGATGCCCCAGATTTTCGGCATCTTGATCGTGAGCGGCTCGCCCGCCATCGCCATGGCCACATCCAGACCGCCCGAACCGATCGCCAGCATGCCCAGCGAACCCGCGGCCGGGGTGTGGCTGTCGGAACCGGCCAGTGTCTTGCCCGGCTTTCCGAAGCATTGCATGTGCACCGGATGGCTCACGCCGTTGCCCGCCGGACTGAGCCAAAGGCCGAAGCGCTCGCACGCGCTATGGAGGAACAAATGGTCCTCCGCATTCTTGCTGTCCAACTGAAGCAGGTTGTGATCCACATACTGGACCGAGATTTCCGTATGCACCCTCTCCAGACCCAACGCTTCGAGGGTAAGCATCACCAGGGTCCCCGTGGCATCCTGCGTGAGCGTCTGGTCCACGGCGATGGCGATCTCCTTTCCGGGCTGCATGTCTCCCCCCCTGAGGTGCGCCTGGATGATCTTTTGCGTGAGGTTCAGGGGCATATCCCGCGTCCGTGTCCACCGAGGGTTCCGGATAGGAGAAGTTCGCGCCGCGGCGGAACAGGACTGCGCGTCATGGAGAGAAAGCGCGGGGGCCAGGCAAGTTTCGCCGGCGGCGGGCTGCCAGATGTCGCGGGGCGCGCGCAGCCGGCTCCGTGCCGGCGGGATTCTCGCGCTGGCGTGACGCGCGCGCCAAGCTTGGCTACCCCTCCCGCACCCGGTGCGTAATTGCAGCGCTTGTGGTTAGGCCGGCACGGCCTCCGTGGGCGCCGTCATCGGCACCTCATCTGAAACGCCGGGGATGGTTTCGACGGAGACGTCGAGGCCAAGGGGAAACTCCTGAAACAGCACGAAGCTTCCGGGATTGGCGTCGAATTTTACGCCGTCACGGTAGCGGGCGAACCCGATCAGATGCGCAGGATGTTCGTCGCGCTTGGCGAAGGTCGCAATCGTCACCTCGCCGACACCCCAACGCTGCCGGCAGCTCTCGGGAATTCCCGAAATAATCAGCTTTGCGCCGGGGCGCAGGCAGACTGCCGTCGCACTCTCCGCCGGCGAGGCAAGGCCGGTGGTTCCGTGAATGCCGATCTTCGTGGTCTTCAATTGATCGCCCACGGCCGCATCGCGCCGCGCCGCGGATTCCAACGAGTAATCGCACATGATTGCCAACCTCTGTTTGTGGCGCACGATCGCGGCCACGATCCATTTTAACACCCGAGCGGCCGAGAGGAGCCGTTCGCGGTCAATTCGTGATGATGAATGACGCAAGTGTTATTTTGCAACGCGGCAGGTTCGCGCGACGTTGCGCGGATCGTTGTCGCATGCCCCGCGTCGCAGATGAGAAGCGGCGGAAAAGCACGAAATCCCCCCGCCCGGTGGATGCTTCATGAGCGGGTGCCGGCGTTCATATTTCCGGACTTCTCGCGCGTGCAGCTTTTGGAACTCCGGTCACAAATGTTTTCCGGACACCACAATTCACCAATCGGAACACCCGCAGAAGTATTTTGGGATTGTCTTGGCGCGACTCGGCGATTTGGAGACGACGATTTGGAGACGAGGGGCGCGCGAACCACGCATCGTGCCGGTTGCGCGATGTCCTCATCAATAGCCGATTGCCGCGCCCGCCTCGACCCGGCCGTCGTTGGCGCCATAGAGCACGCGCTTGCCATTTTCATCGCCGATCACGATCCCTTCCGCTTCGCCCCAGGGATCGTCATCCTGGAATTTGTAGCCGTCGGCGGTCAGTTGCTTTCTCGCCTCCGGGGTCAGCGCGCCCTTTTCGAGATAGACTACATCCGGCATCCACTGATGGTGGATGCGGGGATAGTCTATCGCAGTCTGCACGTTCATCTTGTGATCTATCACGTTCAAGATCGCTTCCAAGGTGATGGTGATTATCCGCGAGCCGTCGGGGCTGCCGATCACCATGAAAATCTTTCCGTTCTTGGTGACGATGGTGGGACTCATGGAGGAAAGCGGACGCTTGCCCGGTTCGATGGCATTGTTCTTGCCTTGGATAAGACCGAAGAGATTGGGCGCGCCCACTTTGGAGGTGAAATCGTCCATCTCGTCATTCAGGAAGAATCCGGTGTCGCCCGCAATCACATTGGCGCCGAAATCATTGTTGATGGTGTAAGTGATCGACACGGCGTTGCCGTCCTTGTCCACCACGGAATAATGGGTGGTTTCATGGTTTTCGTGCGGGGCGATGCCGATCTTCAGGTCCACCGAGGGGGTGGCCTTGACCGGATCGATCTTGGCGCGGATATCCGCCGCGTGGCCGGCGGAAAGCAGGAATTGGACGGGGTTCTTGATGAAATCGGGATCGCCTAAGGAAAAATTCCGGTCCACGTAGGCGTGACGCATGGCCTCAACCAGAAGATGCACGCTTTTGACGGAATGGGGCGCCATTTTGTCCATGGGATAGGGAG